>DASTZM010000559.1:0-4716 GCA_035764305.1 Chloroflexota bacterium
CTGCGCCGCCTTTGAGCTGCCGTTCGAAACCGAGGAGAGCTACGGCGTCCAGGACCCGGCCACAACGCAGCTCGCCCTCCGCTCGCTTGGCGAGGCCGGGCAGCTCCACGAGGAATCAGGTACGTGGCACTGGTCCGGCCGCGACTACCCCGCCGATGGGATCAGCCTGCGCACCGCCGAGCGGGAAAACGTCGTCATTATCGACGCCACCGAGAAGAAGCCGCGCGTGCTCGGCGAGTGCGACCCCTTCGCTGCCCCCACCCTCGTCCACCAGGACGCCATCTACCTCCACGAGGGGCAGCAGTACCACGTCGTCGAGCTGAATTGGGACCAGAAGAAGGCCTACGTCGAGGCCGTCAGCGTCGACTACTACACCGACTCGAGCCTCTCCTTCAACGTCGGCGTGCTCACCGACGAGGACACCGCCGAGGCCGGCCCCTTGAGCAAGACCTGGGGCGAGGTACGCCTCACCTACAAGCCCGACATCTACAAGAAGATCCGCATTGGGACCCAGGAGAACGTCGGCTGGGGCACCATCGACCTGCCGCAGCAGGAGCGCCAGACCACCGCGTACTGGCTGTCGCTCTCCGACGACCTGGCGTCGCGCCTGGGCAGCGACACGGTCCAGTCGGCGCTGCTCGGGCTCGAGCACGTGCTCGGAAACGTAGCGCCGCTCTTCCTGATGTGCGACCCGCGCGACCTGGTCTCACTCTCGCAGGTCAAGAGCCCGTTCACCGGGCTGCCGACGCTCTATCTCTGCGACTACTACCCCGGCGGCGTCGGCCACGCGGCCAAGCTCTTCCAGATGCACGAGGACGTCCTGCGTGCCGCGCGCGAGCTGATCCAGGACTGCGCCTGCGACGATGGCTGCCCCTCCTGCGTCGGACCTCCTACCGAAGAGCGGCGCCACGCCAAGCGCGACACACTTGCGCTGATCGATGCAGCCCTTCTCGTTCCCGCTGCCGCCGCTTAGCGGCGCGCCCGCGCCGCTCGAGGCGCTGGTGCAGGGCGAGGAGGTGCGTCACGAGCGCGGCACCTTCTTCAGGCGCCGTCTGGAGATCGACGTCGACGACCGCTACGGCGACTGCCGCATGGGCGACTTCTTGGCCATCCGGCCCGACGCCGCCGCGGCGCTGGCGCGCGTCCCCGACCTGCGCGACGTACCGCTCGAGAGCTGCCTCTTCCTGGACACCGAGACCACCGGCCTCGCCGGCGGGACCGGCACCTACGCCTTCCTGGTCGGCCTGGGCTACTTTCAAACGATCGATGGCGATACGCGCTTCGTCGTAGAGCAGTGCATGATGCGCTCCTACGGCGAAGAGCGCGCCATGCTCTCGTGGCTGCACGAGCACTTGCAGCGCTTCGCCGCGCTCATCACTTTCAACGGTCGCACGTTCGACGTCCCCCTCCTGCAGACACGTTTCCTGATGTCGCGCATGCGCATCGACTTCGAAGAGTGGCTGCAGTTTGACTTGCTGCACGCCTCGCGCCGGCTGTGGCGCCTGGCTCTGACCAGCTGCACCCTCCAGCACCTCGAGCGCCACGTGCTCGGCGTCGGCCGCGAAGCCGACGTGGAGAGCTTCCTGATCCCCGCGATCTTCTACAAGTACCTCAAGGACGGCGACGGCCGGTACCTCCAGCTCGTCTTCAACCACAACCGCGCCGACGTGCTCGCCATGGTCGGCATCGCCACGCGCGCCTGCGCCATGCTCGATTCCGGCCTCGGGTCACGCCCCGAGGCCGACGGCCTGCGGCTCAGCGCCCCCGAGCAGCTGGGACTGGCACGTGTCTTCGAGCAGATGGACAGCCTCGACGCCGCCGAGCGCGCGTACCGTGCCGCGCTCGCAGGGTCACTGCCGGTCGACCTGCGGTGCCGAGCGCTGATGGGTCTCGCAGCCCTGCTCAAGCGCCGCCGGCGCGCCGACGAGGCTGCCGAGCACTGGCAGGCCGTCGTCGACGAATCGCCGCTCTACTCGGTCCCGGCGCTGATCGAGCTGTCCAAATACTGGGAGCATCAGCGCCGCGATCCAGCGCGCGCCTTCGACCTGGCCCGCCGCGCGCGCGACCGCTGGCTCGGCGGCATGCCCGGCGCAGAGCGTCCGCTGCCCGGCATCCGCTGGCCGGCCGAGAGCCGCCCCGCGCCGGATGACTTCACGCGCCGCCTGGAGCGGTTGGAGCGCAAGCGTACACTCGCCGCCACGTGACGGCGGGAGACCTGAAGGTGGCGAGTCCCCGACCTCCGTCGCTCGACGCTGCGGTCGCCTTCCTCGCGATTGGAGACGGCGCGCAGGCCGTCGGCGAGCTGCAGGCGATCCCCACGGGCGGATCTGATCCCGCCCTCACCCCCGAGCTGCGCCACTACTGGCTCGGATTGGCCTGCCTGTTGGCCTTCGCCTGGTCCGACGCGGCGCATGCGCTGCGCACCTACCTCTCCGACGGCGCGAGCGACTGGCGCGCCGGGTGGGCATATCTCCACCTGGGACGGGCCTACGAGCAGGCCGGACGAATGGACGAGGCGTCACTCGCCTACCGAGGCTGCCTCGCCGCGGCCGGTGCCGAGCGCGCCGCGCGTAAGCTCGCCTTCGATCGCATGAGCCGGTTGGCCAACAGCGTGCCGATCGGCTACGGCCAGGCCCCCACCCGTCCAGCCGCCGGCTAGCTTCGAGCCGCGATCGCTGCCCGCAAGACGGCCGCAGGCCCGTCGGCGCAGAGTGGACGCGCCAGCAGCCGCAGCAGCGACTCCCGACGCCGCTCGACGCCGCCCCACGCCGCCGCGCGCTCGCGCCGCGCGCTGCCAGTCGCCACCTGACGCAACTGCTCGACAGCGATCGCGAGCAGCACCACCTCATGCGCGTCGATCCCTTCCGCGTCCCACGCACCCTTTACGACGACCTCGGTCAGCGCGCTCCGGAACGTGCCGTCCGGCCGGTCGGCGCCGGCCGAGAGCGCGTACTGAGCCGCGCGTCGCTCGTCCCAGTCGTACCCGACCGCGCTGAAGTCGATGAGCACCGGGCCGCTGGGCGAGAGCACGACGTTGCGGGCGTTGTAGTCCAGGCTCCCCGGTCGCGGCGCGCACTCCAGCGCGCGCTCTGCCACCGGCCCAAGCAGCGTCGGCACTGGCCCAAGCCCAAGCCAGCCCAGTGCATCGGGAAGCGCCGCCGTCCACCGCCGCAGGTCGGCGGCCAGCGCCTCGGCCGCGCCCGGCTTGACCGTCGTGGCGCTCGCCAGCGCGTCGGACACCGATCGGACCGCGGCGAGAAGCGCGCCGCCGTCGACGTCGCCTCCTTCTTGCAGTGCGTCATCCAGCGTGACGTCGCCGGCCCACTCGGTCAGCAGCGTCGTCTCATCCGCCGCGAGCACGCGCGGCACCGGGCAGCCCCGCGAGTGCAGAAACCGAAGCACCACCGCCTCCCTCGTCACCGGGGCGTTCGGCGCGGCTATCTTGCGCGCCGCGGTACCCCCGTCCTCGAGGACGACCTTGTGGACGCGCGCCGTCAGCGTGACGGCGGCATCCGCTCCGGCCACTTGCCGAGCGTGACCGGGATCTCGAGGCGCTGCCTCCCACGCGCCACGCTGAGCGCCAGCACCTCGCCGGGTCCATGCTTCAGGTCCAACAGCTCGCCCAGCACGTCCATGTCACCCACTTGTTGCCCCGCGACCGCGACCACTACGTCGTTGCGCTCGATGCCCGCCGCCGCCGCTGGGCCGCCCGCTATCGCCTCCTCGATCACGATGCCCCGCGTGACCGGCAGCCCCCTCTCGCGCGCCAGTGCCGCCGTCACTTCCGCGCCCCTGATTCCCAGCCATGAGTGCTCGATCGTCTCCCCCGCCAGCATGCGCGTCAGGTAGCGCTTCACCGTCGAGACCGGCACCGCGTAGCCGATACCCCCAAAACCCCGCTGCCCGCTCACCACTTCGATCGCCGTGTTGATTCCGATCACGTCGCCGCGGCTGTTGAGCAGCGGCCCGCCCGAGTTCCCCTGGTTGATCGCCGCGTCGGTCTGGATCGCCTCGCGGATCGGCGCCTGCGCTGGCGTATCGCGCAGCGTCCGGTTGAGTCCGCTGACCACCCCCACCGTCACGCTCCGCTCCAGCCCGCCAGGGTTGCCGATCGCGATCGCCAGCGCGCCCGGCTTGACTCCGTCCAGGTCGCCCAGCGGGAGCGTCGGCAGCTTGCCCGGGGAGTCGACCAGCCGCACCACCGCCAGGTCGTTCTGCGGGTCGCCCCCCAGCACTTGCCCCGAGTACCGCGTGCGATCGGAGAGCACGACGTCCAGGCGTGACGACCCGCGCACCACGTGGTAGTTGGTCAGCACCACGCCGCTTGCGTCGATGATCGCGCCCGAGCCGAGTCCCTCCCGCCGCCCGACGGTGCTCCAGATCGCCACCACCGCCGGCGCGGCGCGCTCGTAGACCGCCGCGACCTTCTGCTCGTCGAACATCTCGGCTTTGGAGGCCTCGCCGTTCAGCGAGAGTGGCGCTTCGAGCCGTACCGGCAGGAGCGGCCCCGCGGCACGGATCCCCGGGTTCAGCCACACGTAACCCAGAGTCAGCAGCGCGCCGCTGAGCATGCTGACGAACACGACCGCGATGGCGCCGAGCGTGCGCCGCATCCAGCCGCTCGCCCTCGCCATGCTGCCTTCCGGTAGCAGGAGCATACCTACAATCGCTCGTGCGCATCGTCGGACTGACCGGACGGATCGGCACCGGCAAGTC
>DASTZM010000560.1:0-5261 GCA_035764305.1 Chloroflexota bacterium
AAGCAGGAGACTGATCGCTCATTATGATGATGGACCCCCGCACCGTCGACCGCCTCCTCGGCTACATGAGCAAGGCAGTGTGGCTGATCATGGCGTACAGCTTTGGCACGATGGTCGGGCGTCTCATCCTCCTCGTCCAGGGCGGTTAGTCCGCTAGGCAGCGGCGCTGCCGGCCCCGAGCTGGCCCCTTGAACCCCCGCTTCCGAGCGGGGGTTTGTGATTCCTGGCGCGGAGGCCCTCGCGCACGACCTCCAGGTCCTCGCGCAGTGCGTCCAGATCGGCCGCGATGTCGCGCGCCTGCCGGTCGGTCCAGTCGCGCAGCCGGCTGGTGGACAGGTAGCGCACGCGGTGGAGCAGATAGGCGAGCGCGCCCAGGCCGGCGTAGCCGCCCGCCAACCGTATGAAAAGGCGCTTCATCGCTCCTGACTCTCCCAGCCGAGTCAACGCACATGGCGTGCCAGTCGGGAACTTCGCCGCGGACACCGGCGTCTAGCGGGAGAGGTGAACGTGATGCGCTTGCTGAACCGTGTAACTCGCCCCCTGGCTCTCGCCGGCGCGGCGAGTCTCGTCCTGATCTTGCTCGTGGCCGGTCTGCCGCGGGCGGGCACGGCGCTGCGTCGCCAGACGGCCGTTCTGGGGACCGGCTCGACCATCGCACCCGAAGGGCCCGCCGGCGGGCTGGCAAAGCAGGACCAGCGGGAGCAACCCGGCGCCCCAACCGGCAGCGCCTCCCGCGCCGCGGCGCCGGCGCCGAGCGGCGCACCGGCGGGCCAGACTGCCCCCGCATCCTTTGGCGTGCTGCCGCCGCTCGACCGGATGGTCGTCAAGACGGGGGCGCTGACGGTCCAGCTGGGCGGCGGGACCGCGGCGCCGGACGGGCTGAGCGCCGCGATGCAGCGGGTGAACGCGGTCGTCGCCGGAATCCCCGGCGCGTACGTTGCGGCCTCCTCGACTAGCTATCGCGGCGAGCCGCCCGGCGCCTCCGGCGTCCCCGGCGCTCCAGATCCGGCGATCGCGAAGCCGGAGCCGCTGCCCGCGCCGAGGCCATTCCCGAGTCCAAGCGGCCTGACCGCGACGCTCACGCTCAAGGTGCCCGTCGACTCCTTTGACCAGGCGATGGCACGCCTACGCGAACTGGGTGCACCGCTCGCCGAGCAGATCAGCACGCAGGAAGTGACCGAGGAGTACGTCGATCTGGAGGCGCAGGTGCGCACCCTCGAAGCGACCGAGCAGCAGTATCTGCGCCTGCTGGAGCGCGCCCAGCGCATCGAGGAGATCCTGCCCATCCAGCAGCGCCTGAACGAAGTGCGCACGCAGATCGAGCGGCTACGGGGCCGAATGGCGCTCCTACAGCGACGTTCGGACGTATCGACGATCACGTTGACGCTCGTCGTGCCCGCGGGCAAGGATGCGACCGGGCCCGGTGGCGAGCCGCGGGTGGTGCGCACCCTGCGCGCCGCCTGGGGCCAAATGGCCGTGGTGTTGCTGGGCGCGCTCGACGTGCTGATCTACGCCGGCATCTACGCGCTGCCGCTCGCGCCGCTTCCGCTGGCGTACATCTGGTGGCGCCGGCGCCAGGCGCGCCCCGCCACCGCGGGCGGAGCCGTCTAGCGTTTCAGCGCTCGGGGCCCTACCCAGCAGGCGTGCGTGTCGCCGTCGCCGTCCGTGTCGCGCTTGGCGACGGCGACGGCGACGGTGTGACGCTCATGGTCGGGGTAGGCGGCGCCGGGGTCGGCTGAATTGAGGCCGGAGTCGGCTGGGTCGATACTGAGGTTGGCGCAGGCGCCGGCACGCTGGTCGGCATCGGAGTGGGCGATGGCTCGGGAGGTGCGCCCTCGGTCTCGCCGGCGGGCGCCGCCTCGGTCTCGCCGGCGGGCATCGACTCCGGCGCCTCTGACGCAGGCGCGTCTTCCTGCGCCAGCGTCTGGACTACTGCGTCGTAGCGCTCGACAATCGCCGGCGCGGCGAGCCCGTAGGCGAGCTTGAGGCGCAGCACGCGCGCCACCGACCAGTCGACGCGCGCAGAGCTGAGTTCGCCGGCGCGGCAAGCCGCGATCAATCCGCGGAACACCGCGTCTTGCTCGCTCCCGGTCCAGTCGGCGAGCACGACGTCCACCCCGGCTTCAAGCGCGAGAAGCGCCGCCTCGATGACGCCGTACCGCTCCGAGATAGCGCGCATCTTCAGCTCGTCGGTCATCACCAGTCCGTCGAATCCCAGCTCGCCGCGCAGCAAGCCGCCAACCGCGCGGCGCGAGATGGAAGTGGGCATCTCCGGGTCGATTGCGGGGACCGAGAGGTGCCCCATCATCACCGCCTGCAGCTCCTGCGCCTCTACCGCCTGCCGGTACGGCAGCAGATCCGTGTCCCACAACTGCTCGAGTGAGCGATCGACCAGTGGGAGCAGGACGTGCGAGTCGCCACTCGTCGCACCGTGCCCGGGAAAGTGTTTCATCACGCCCAGCACGCCACCCGCCCTGAGGCCGCGCAGGTAGGCCCGGCTCAGCGCCGCGGCGGGGGCCGCAGCGCTGGAGAACGACCGCGTTCCGATCACGCCGCTGGGAGCGGTGAGCACGTCGGCCACCGGCGCGAGGTCGGTGTTGAGCCCCAGCCAGCGCAGCGCCGCCGCGTCGGCGATGCCTTGCGCTTCGACCCCTTCCTCCCCCCGCGCCGCGAGCTGCGCCGCGGATGGTGTGTTGCCCGTGATGGCGCGCAGCGCGTTGACGATCCCGCCCTCGAAGTCGGTCGCCAGAAATGGGCGCAGGCCGCCTGTGGCGCCCGCGGTCGCGTCGTCGAGCTGGGCGGTCAGGCGGCGCAGCTGTTCCTCGCTGCGCACGTTGCGCGCCAGGAGAAACAGTCCGCCCACGCGGTCGCGCGCCGCGCGGTCGAGCAGCCCAGCGTCGGGCTCGGTGCCGACGAAGCCGGGAATGAGCAGCTGACCGATCCGGGTTTCGAGCGGTAAGGCGCGCGCCAGCGCCAGCAGCGCACGCGTCTCGCGCGGCAGCAGCCGCTCTTCGGCCGCTGGCTCGCCCTCGCATCCCGTTGCGACCGCACGCGGCGGCGTGAGCGGTGTGAGCGGCGCAACGACCGCGAGCGCGGCGACGAGCAGCGCGAGCGCGCGCAGGCGCCGGCTCACTCCCAGATAAACCGGGATCTAGCGGACGACGGCTTCGAGGCGATACTCGATCGGCTCGAGCGTCACGGGGATGAGCGGCGACAGTGCGACGACAACGCGCCGCGCCGCGTCGCCGAAGCGCGGGATGACAAGGGTGCCCTGCGCCGGGCCCCCGTCGCCCTCGGCGCCCCCCGCGCGGCGCGCGTCCAACCGCAGGACCTGCGTGCCACCATCGCCGTACACGATCGCCTGCACCGCCCAGTCTACGGCGGCGGCGTTGACCGAGCGAAGGAAGCCCTCGCTCTGCCAGCCGTCCTCAGTCTCCGCGTCGTCGAAGAATCCGACCTCGGGCACCGACACGTCGTCCACCGCGAAGCCAGACGCGTGGTAGGACTGGTCGGTCGCGTAGAAGAAGCGCACCAGGATCTCCTGCCCGGCGTACGCCGTCAGGTCCATCTCCTCGTCTACCCAGCCCTCGCTGCGGCCGGTGAATCCATGCCCCAGATTCTGGCCGATCGGGTTCGCGTCGGTCGTGTGCTTGCCGGGCAGCGTCCGCCAGCTGCACCCGCCGTCGTTGGAGACGGCGACGCCCGCGTAGTCATAGTCTCGCTCAGTGCTGAACCAGGCGGCGAAGCGAAGCGTGGCGCGCGGCGCCGCGCGCAGGTCGATCGCGCGCGTCAGCGTGCTCACACTGTCGTCGGCCGCATTGCCCCACCACTGGTGCGCCCCCGAACGCGGTAGCTCTCCGTACAGGCGCGCCTCGCTCGCGCCGGCAAACCGCAGCTCCAGGTCGCCGTGCGCCTGGCCGGGGGTCAGCTCGACGTAGCGCACCGCGTACGGCCGTAGCGCGGCGTTGGACAGCGCGCCGCTCGGTGCCGACGAGGCTGGGACGGACTGGCTTTCCTGCGCGCGCGCGCGCAGGCTGATGCGCTCGTAGCCGTAACGGCCGTCGGCGACGCTGCGGTCGTTGACCAGGTTGGCGACGGCGAAGTCGCGGAACAGGTCGTCGAACGTGAAGGTGGATGCCAGGCGTCGGAAGTACGACTCGAAGGTGGCGATGCTCGTGCCGGGGGAGGCGATCAGGTCCTTGACGCGGTCGTAGCCGCCGAGGCGCTGCGCGAAGTACTCCAGGATCAAGTAGCCCCCGCCGTAGTAGGGTTGCGACTCGGAAGGCCGCTCGGCCCACGCGTTGAGCTGGATCTCCGGGTTGTTGAGGTAGCCCCGAGCGGCGGCGGTCTGCTCGTAGCCCGCCACCGCCATGGCCAGCTCGGACGCGCCCTCATTGATCCACGAGTCCTGCTGCGGATGGACCTGCGCGTGGACGAAGTGCTGTAGCTCGTGCGCCAGGACGCCGTCGTAGGCCGCCGTCCCGGGGCGGGTCGCGTCGAGGCTCATGAAGACCATCGGACGCTCGTTGGAGAACGGGTTGGCGTTGCGAGGCAGCATGTCGCTCGACGAGAAGTAGCCGCCCACACCCGGGACGCGCCCATTGAAGATCGTCACGCGCGGCTGTACCGCGAGGTCGCCGAAGTGACGTACGAGCAGTGGGAGTGTGCGAGTCTCGAAGACGTCGGCGCTGGCCGCGAGCGCCGAGTCGGAGACGTTGGCCCCGACCTGCCCGTCCTGGACATAGAAGAGCAGGTGCGTTGAGGTGTAGCGCAGGGTCGCCTGCACCTGGAAGAAGCGCCGGTTGGGCTCATCGAGCACCCAGAAGGCGCGACTCTCGCCCACCGCCTCGTCGCGATAGAGCGGCACGCGCTCGGGCGCGGGGGTAAGGCACGAATCCTTGAAGCGCCGCGCCAGCTCAGCTTCGTCGCGCACCGGAGGCGCCACGCTGCGCAGCAGCTCGCGCGTCCCAAGCGCCGTGCTCGCCGACGGCACCCCAGGAGCGCCGGGCGACGCGGGACTCGCCAAGCTGGCCTGCTGGCCGACCGCGGATCGTCCGGTCAGAGCGACCCCCAGCAGCAGCGCCAGCGCGGAGAGGGCGATCGGCGCGCGCTTCAGGGAGAACACGTCTCCGCAAATACTACCCGCAATCCTTGTCAGGAGCACCGGAAGCAGGTATGCTTGTGGTGATGCGGAATCGTGTGAGCGTGGCGGAGGAGCGGCTGGCGGAGACCTGGGGGGCGTTGCCGGCTGGAGCGGCGCT
>DASTZM010000561.1:0-2730 GCA_035764305.1 Chloroflexota bacterium
CGCCGCGGCCCTCGGCACCCACGCGGTTCATGCCGTCGTTCCAGTCGCCGATGCCGATGAGGGGCAGGCCATGCGCTCCGGCGGTGCACGCCTTGCGCAGCGCCCGCAGGCAGTGCTCGTACACGCTGGCGTGCTCGTCGGTGACCTGCGGCAGGTCATAGACCTCGTGCTCGTGCGGCTCCAGGGCCCGCATGGCCAGGAAGGGCACGTACTCGTCGAGCACCGAGGCGTCGCCGGTCACGCGGACGTACTGGTCGACCACGTAGGGAAGCCACGCCAGGTCGTCCGAGAAGCGCGTGCGCACGCCCCGACCGCTCTGGGGATGCCACCAGTGCTGGACGTCGCCCTCCACGAACTGGCGCGCCGTCGCGCGCAGGATGTGCTCGCGCGCGACGCCGGGCTCGGCATGCAGGAAGGCGAGGACGTCCTGGAGCTGGTCGCGAAAGCCGTAGGCCCCGCCGCTCTGGTAGAGGGCCGAACGCGCCCACATCCGGCAGGAGAGCGCCTGGTACAGGCTCCAGCGGTTGATCATGGCGTCGAACGAGGGCTCCGGTGTCCGCACGCGCACCACCGACAGGCGCTGCGCCCACAGCGCCACGCTGCGCTCGCTCGCCGCCGCCGCCGCGCCCGGCACGAGATGGCGGGCGATGATGCGGCGCGCCTCGTCCTCCGTCGCGGCCGCGCCCAGCACCATCGACAGTTCCCGGGTCTCGCCGGGCGCCAGTTCCAGCACGCACTGCATGGCGGCGCACGGGTCGAAGCCGAGTCCGGTGGTGCGGGCGAGCGGCCCGTGGCGCAGGGCGACGGGATCCTCGACGGTTCCGTTGCACCCGAGGAACTCGCGCCGGTCGCCCGTGTACCCGGTGACCGGCTCGCTCAGTGCGCAGAACGCCACCCAGTCCGCGAAGTAGGGATCGAACCGGTTGCCGGCCAGCATGGCCCGCAGCTCGGGCTCGAACCGGGTCCGCACCTGGTGTTGCGTGTGCTCGCGGTTGACGCCGAGGGACCACTCCACGTAGGCCGTCACGCAGATGCGGCGCGGGCGCTGGCCACGATTGGTGAGCGCGAGCACCGAGAGCTTGACCGCTTCGCCTTCCGCCATGGCCATGGCCAGGCGGCTGGCGATCCCGCCGTGCGTGGCCTCGAACACCGTGGACCCGGCGCCGTGCCGCACGGTGTACGTCGCGCCGCGCCCGACCGGCGCCGGCGTGGCGCTCCACAGTTCGCCCGTCTCCTCGTCGCGCAGGTAGAGCACCTCGGACGCGGGATCGCTCACCGGGTCGTTGTGCCAGGGCGTGAGCCGGTAGAAGTAGCTGTTCTCCGCCCAGCTGAAACCGGTGCCCCGCTCGCTCACCACGAAGCCGCCGTGCGGGTTGGCGATCACGTTGCACCAGGGTGCGGGCGGCAGGCGGTCGCTGCGGATCCGCATCAGGTAGTCGCCTGCCGCGTCCAGGCCGCCGATCCCGTTGTCCAACCGCAGGTCGTCAGTGCCTGCTTCGACCCCGGACGCCACCCCCACGCCCAGCCCCATTCCCACCGGGGCCGTCGCCGCCGCCTGGTCGCTGCGCCGTGCTTCCGGGCCGGGCGAAGGGGGGTCCGCCCTCCCGATCTCGTCGCGGTCCCGGCGGATGACGGAATCGACGAGCGGGCGCGCCTCGCAGCGCACGCTCAGGCTCGCGGTGGCTTCGAGCATCCGCAGCGCGTCGGCCCCGAGCTGGTCGCGCCGCCGGATGAACACGCCGCCGGGCCGGTCCATCTCCGTGTCGCTGGACGTGAACATCCCTTCGAGGATGCCGTTGTGGAGCTCCTGGAGATACGAGGCCGACTGGGTGTTGAGCACGACCACGTCCACCGTCATCCCGCGGCGGCGCCAGTAGTGGTGGGCCGAAAACAGCTGCCGCAGCGTCGGCAGGCCGGCCGGGGAATCGATGGACGCCAGCACCACCGGCCAGTCGCCGGACACGCCGATCTCCCACAGCAGCGGTTGCGAACCGCGATTGCGCAGCAGCGCCTCCTGCGGCGCCCGCAGTTCCGGCCGCGGGAAGAAGAGATAGCCGGCGAGCTCCTGGAAGTCGGCGGCGTCGGTCGGGGTCATGCCGAGCTCGCGCAGCTCCAGCTGCTGCGAGGTCCACGCCAGGTCCAGGGCGCGCTGCGCGGCGGACGGATCGTGGTACCGGTCGGCCAGCTCGAAGGCGCGGGCCCTGCTGGTGGCCACCAGGGTGGTGAACGTGACCGTGGCCGACTGGCCGGGTGCCAGCAGCACCCGGGTGCGCAGCGAGAAGATCGGGTCGAGAACGGCGCCGGTGGTGCCCGAAAGCGGCCCGTCGCTGGACAGCGCGGCCGGGCGGCGGGTGGTGTTCCCGCGGCCCACGAAGCGGGCACGATCCGTCTCGAAGCTGACCGGCCCGACCCGCTCCGGGCCGCTGCTGACCACGTGCACGCACCACAAGGGCTCCTCCGTTCCGGTGCGCGGCCGTCGCGTGGCGGTGAGCGCCGTGCACCACTCGTGCCATTCGGTCTCCACGAACAGCTTGGCGAAGGCCGGGTGGGCCCGATCGGCCTCGATACCCCCGAGCACGACCTCGCCGTAGCTGGTCAGCTCGATCTCGCAGGCTTCGTCGCCGTGGTTGCGGACGGTGACCCTGCGCACCTCCGCCGCGTCCTCGGGGACGACCACGATCTCGGTGCGGGTCTCGATCGCGCCGTCGGCGCGCTCGAAGGTGACGCGGT
>DASTZM010000562.1:0-4096 GCA_035764305.1 Chloroflexota bacterium
CACGCCGCCCTCTCCCCGCAACTGCTGCGCCGCCGTCCCACGCGGAATCACGAACAGTACGTCTCTGGAGCGCACGGCGGGTGTTGACATAACGACCGGCGGGTCCGATCCACTTGCCATCGTGCCGGTACCGGAGGCGGCGCTCCGCGGCCGGACGTCCGCGCGGACCGTCTGATCGCCCGCCGCCGCGAATCGCAGCGTCACCGGAAGCACGTCCCCTTCGCGGAGGTCATGGCGCAGGCCGATGAGCATCACGTGGAGTCCACCCGGCTCGAGAGCGACCCGACCGTGCGGCGGGATCTCCACCTCCCCCGCGGGGCGCATGCGCATCACGCCGTCCTCCATGGCGCTGCGGTGTACCTCGACCGTCTGCGCCGCGCCACACGCCGCGCCGGTCAGGCGATCCGCCTGCGATCCGGCGTTGCGAATCGACAGATAGACCGCCCCGTTGGCCGAGGGCGCGCCGTCCGCGTCCCACGTGGCGGTGGCCGCGCGCGCCCACGCGTCCTCCAGCACCAGGCCGCCGCCCGGCCCGTGGGTGGGACGCGGCTCGGACGCGCCCAGGCGAGTCTCCGTGTGCGGCGCGCAGCCGCTGGGCACGAGTGCGCCGAACGCCACCGCCAGCGCCGCCACGCGCACTCGCGCGCCGAGCCGGCGGACCGATCCCACCATGGCGAGATCCTCCGAGTCTGAGTCTGCCCCCACGCCGGTGGGATCGCATCGGGGCAAACCCCGATGTCCGCCTGCGCCGGTGGTTCTATGCTGGGAGAGAGGGTCCCGTTGCTCCGCTCATCCCGCCGCTCGCTCGCCGCGGCCGCGGGGTCTGCGCTCGCCCTGGCAGCCGGCCTGTCGGCGTGCGTCCCGCCGGCGGGCCGGAAGGTCCCGCCGCTCAACGGCGGGGTGCTCGACCAGCCGCTGGTCGTCCCCCCACTCTCGCTTCGGCGGGCGGATGGTCAGCCGTTCAACACCGGGGAAGCACGCGGGCGCTGGTGGCTCGCGTTCTTCGGGTACACCTCGTGTCCCGACGTCTGTCCGCTCACGCTGGCGTACATGACCCAGGTGCGCCGGCTGCTGGGCGCCCGGGCGCCCGCGGCGTATTTCATCACCGTAGACCCCGAGCGCGACACGCCCGAGCGACTCGCGGCGTACATGTCCAACTTCGACCCGGGGATCGTGGCGCTGACTGGTACGGAGGCCGAGCTCGCGCTGGCACGGGAGGCCTTCGGTGTCGTGGCCCAGCGCCGGCCCGTAGCCGGCGCCGCGGGCTACTCGGTCGATCACACCGCGCTCGTCTTTCTCGTCGACCCAGAGGCGCGCGTGCGAGTCGTCTACCCGCACGGCATGGTCCCGGCGGACATCGCCGCCGACCTTAAGCGCTTGATGTAGGACGGCGGCCAGCGCAACGGGCCGGCTCCCGCGGGTGGGCCACGGTTCCTTCGGGCACTTCGGTTGCCGCGCGCAAATGACCACGTACACCGACCATGGTCAGTGTGGCGGCCTCGGAAGTGTCGAAAGCCCAGTTCAAGGCGCACGTGCTCGAGATCCTGCGCCGCGTCGAGGCCACCGGCGAGCCGGTGATCGTCACCGACCGGGGGCGTCCGGTAGTGCGGGTGGAACCGTACTTCGGCGGCGACGACTCGGCGCTCGCAGCGCTGCGCGGCAGCGTGCTGGCCTACGAAGATCCGCTCGAGCCCGCGGCCAAGGACGCCTGGGAAGCGCTCGTATGAGCGAGGTGGGGCGGCCGATGGACCGCGGCACGCGCGATGCTGGTCACGCGCGACACGCGGCTCGCCTCCTGGGGCGGCGTCCCGACCCTGCCGGCCTGAAGCCCCGAGCGGCCACACCGGGCCGGTGTGTGAGCTGGCCGCGCACATGCGGGTAACCGAGCCGCTCCACTAGTCGGACGCGGCGCCTGGGCCGCACCATTCGTGAGGTACCTGAACGGGCACGGGGCGAGGCCCTTCTCAGGCGGCCCTTCATAGGCGGCCCTTCTCAGATGGAGAGCAGGTACTGCACGAGGTCGCTCTTCTGCGCCGCGTTCAAGCCAAGCTTGAAGTGGGCGTCGTAGTGGTTGACCACGTCGATCGGCGCCCCGAAGCGGCCGTCGTGATAGAAGCCACCCTTCTGGCGCGACCACAGGCCCTTGAGCGGCGTGGTGCGGTAGCGCCCATCGGGCGAGCGGCTCGCCTGGAAATCGTCGATGCCGATCTCGGAGGGCGCGTGCGTGTTCCAGCCGGGCTCGGTGAACAGCGGCGCCACGTGGCACGTCGCGCACTGGGCTGCGCCATTGAACAGCACGCGGCCACGCTCGGCGGCGGCGGCGTCGAAGCTGCCCGCTGGTGGCTTCGGCGCTGGGATGGCGAGCTGATAGAGGTGCAGCGCCGCGAGCTTGCCGGTGATGTAGTCCAGGCGCGGGTTGTCGAGGTGGCCAAACCGGTTCTTCGCGGCGACGGGGAACTTCGTGGCGTCGTCGAGGCGCGGGTCGTAGAAGACGCCGTTGCCGTGCATCTCGAGGTTGGCGACGAAGGCGTTCCAGGAGGTGACCGAACCCCAGCCGGTGTACGTGTGCAGGTTCACGCCGGCCAACCCGTACGCGGGCGGCAGCAGAGTCGCTGCCGAGCCGCCGTCCGGACGGAACGCCTTGCCGTCCAGGAACAGCTCGGCGTCGAACTTGCCCGGTCCCCAGCTGGCGAGCACCTTGCGCGTCGTCGCGTCGTCGACCCCGAGCAGGGTGTTGACCGCGGAAAGGTCGGGCGAGAGGGCGATGATCGCGCCCACGTTCAGGTCGCGGTTCGGCCAGCCGTCGAGTCGCTTGCCGATCCCCGGCAGGAACGAGTCATCCACTGTCGAGTGGCACAGCGCGCACTGGATTCCGACCGAGCTGAGGCTGCCGTCGGCGTTGAAGAAGCCGGTCACGCCGACCACGGCGTTGAGCTTGAGCAAGGCCAGCGTGACCGCGGGATCGTCGAGATTGACTTGGCCGGCCTTGATCGCGGCGGCGGTCGCCGCGGGAACGGCGTCGGCGTCGACCTTGAGGCCGACCGCGAGCGCCGTCTTGGGGCTCACGCCCGGGCCAACGCCGCCGAACTTGCTGCCTTCGATGGCCTGATGCAGCTTGATCGCGCCGCCGAAGAAGCTTTCGCTGCCGAACGTGTCGAAGCGGAAGATGCGGCGCCCGTCCTCGATCATCGTCCGCTGGTTGACCGCGATCTGGTCGTCCCAGGGCATCGGCAGGTTAATCGCCTGCGCCAGGACGCCCGGAGCGGCCATGGCGAGGACGCCGAGCAGGCCCAGCATCCCGAGGAGCGCCCCCGCGCCCATCATGGCGAATGAAGCGGCACGCCGGCCTGGCCTACGGACGACCATGGGAGACCTCCTGCAGTGGCTGCGCTCAGGCGCGGACGGCGCGCGGGAGCGCTTCCACGCGCCTTATGTCCATTATAGGTGGAAGCGCTTCCATCCACAAGACCTGCTGGCGGGCAGCACCATCGCGCGCCAGCAGAGCTGGGCCACGTGGGCGGGCCGCGACCGGCCGCGACGCTGCCGTCGTAGTCGGCGCGCGCAACGAGCTCGGCGAGGCTCTTCTTGCCGGGGTGGCAGCTCTGGCAGGAAGCCAGGTACTGCATGCGCCGCGAGGAGCTTTCACGCCTTAACCGGACCGACGTGCAGGACGGCCGGTCTCAGGAAGGGCTGGTCACCGGCAAGGGAAACAAGGACCGCCTCGTGTTCTTCGACGACGCTGCGCTCGAGTCGATCCGAACCTACCTCGCCGCGCGCGGCGATACGTTCTCTCCTTATATATATGCGGCACGACGATGGACGTGGGAGACCTGGCACGCGGGGCGAGCGCTGGCGGCTGTCGCCGCAGTCGGTGTGGGGTGTGGTGAAGAAGTACGAAGATCCACGCGCAGCACACCACCCGCCGGCTGCGCGAGGCCTTCGACCGGTTCAGTCTCGCGCCGGAAGACGTAGCCGCCGAACATCATCCAGTCGCCGCGAGCGGTTCGCCCCACGGAGGAACACACCAGAGGCGACTCGCGAGGCGATGATGCGGACGCTCGGCCTACCGGAGCGCGCCAGGCCTACCGTGCGGCAG
>DASTZM010000563.1:0-2777 GCA_035764305.1 Chloroflexota bacterium
TGCGCGCGATGGGCTACTTGGCGACGTACGACGCGATCTGCCCAATCTCCGAGTTCTCGGCGCACTGGTTGGAGCGGTACTGGGGGCCGCAGCTATCGCGAGAGCGCGTCTCGATCCTCTACCCGCCGGTGGACGTGCACCTGTTCTCGCCGCGCGAGGCGCGGCGGCGCGTGATCCTGGGGATCGGGCGGTTCGTGAAGGGTGGAGGGCACGAGAAGAAGCAGCACCTCATGATCCGCGCATTCAAGCGGCTGCTGCGCGACGGGCTGACGGGCTGGGAACTGCACCTGGTCGGCGGCTCGATGAGCGAGGCGCGCCACCGCGCGTACCTGGACGAGTGCCGGCGTCTGGCGGCCGGGGCGCCGGTGGTGTTCCACGTGGATGCGCCGGCGGCGGAGCTGACCGAGCTGGTGGAGACGGCGAGCATCTACTGGCACGCGACGGGCTACGGGACGCGCGACCCGATCCTGCACGAGCACTTTGGGATCAGCGTGGTCGAGGCGATGTCGGGTGGGTGCGTGCCGATCGTGGTCAAGCAGGGGGCAGCGGCGGAGCTGGTCGACGACGGCGAGTCGGGGTACCTGTGGCAGACGATGGCGGAGTGGCGCCGGCGGACGCTCGAAGTGGCGAACGACGACGCGCTGCGTCGCCGCCTGGCGGCGCGCGCGGTGGAGCGCTCCAAGCGCTATGGGCGCGACGTGTTCCGTCGCCACCTGCTGGAGATCGTCGCCGGGCTCAGCGAGCCGCGCGGCCAGACGAGCAGCGCCGCGAGCGCGAGCGCGCCGGCGCCGGTGAGCGCGGCGCCAAGCTTGAGCGACGCGGGCTCGTAGCTGAACGTGACAATGTGCGTGCCGGGCGGCACGTCGAGCGTGCGGAAGAGGCCGTCCGCCTCGCCTATGTCGGCGGGGGCACCGTCGACGCGCGCGACCCATCCGGGGTAAAAGGCGTCGGCGAGCGTGAGGCGCGCACGGCTCGGGGCGCTGACGTCGAGCACGATCCGCTCTGGGTCGTCGGACCGCACTGAGACGCTGCCGACGTCGATGGCCGCGCGCGGCCGGGACGTCGAGCTGGTGAGGGTGCCGGAAGGGCCGGTCGAAGGGACGTAGGAGTCGGCCTGTTCGAGCCATACGCCGGCGACGTTCAGCGTCGTCGGGCCCGGCGGCAGCGACTGCTCAACGTGCGCGGTGACGGTCCCGGGGTCGAGTGAGGCGCCGAAGGTGGCGAGGTACTCGTAGGTCCACGTGCGGCCGGCGACCGCGGAGACAACCTGCGTCTGGAGCCCGATGGGCGCCTGACGGTGCGCGACGGCGCCGCGCACGTCGGCGCGGTCGTAGGCCCACTCGGCGGTGTGCTCGCCGGCGCGGAGCGGAAAGCGCAGCTCGCCGCCGGCGAGGACGAGGCGCAGCGCACCGACCTCGACGCCGTCGCGGATGGCGGTGCCTTCGCCCAGGAACGTGACGACGCGGATGCGCACCGGGCCGGCGCCGACGGTGGCCGAGAGCGTGGGGGCGGTGGGAGGGTCTCCAGCCCTCAGGACGGCGGGCGGCGCGATTCGGCGGCTCGCGACGCGCCAGTCGGTGCCCGCACTAGCGACGGCCCGCAGCGCGAGGTTGCCAGTTTCGGGCGCGCCGAAGTCGCCGATCAGCAGCCAGTGGTCGTCCGGGGCGGCGCCGCCGGTCTCGCGCGCGTTGAGGCGGGCGTAGTACGCCGCCGCGCGGCGCAGGAGTAGCGGGTTGTAGCCCTGTGCGTCGCGCACGCCAACGAGCAGCGCCAGATTGGGCGGGAGGAGCGAGGGATCGGCGCTGCGCGGGAAGTCGGTCAGGAAGTGCCGGGTGCCGTGCCACTGGGATCCGGCGAACCGGTCACCGTCCAGCCGGAGTGTGGCGCCGCGTTCGAGCGCGCGGGCATACCACGCCGCCGGATCGAAGCCGGTGGGTCGATTGAACTGATGGGCGACGAGCCCGTCGACTGCGACCAGCGCGCTCAGCGCAACCGCTACCGCTCCAGCGCGGCGGGAGACGGCGATGACGAGCAGGACCGCCGCTGCCAGACTCGCGACGACGTAGTGCAGCTCCTCGATGCGGCCGACGTAGGGCGCTCCCGTGACGCGGCCGAGGTTTGTGAGGAGGCGACGGAAGTTGTCGTAGCCCTCGCTCTGCCAGAACTGGAGCAGCGTCAGCGGCAAGAGCGCAGCGACGATGGCGAGCCCCGCGGCGAGGCGGCGTGCCGAGACGCGGCCGTCACGCAGCGCCTGCAGCCCGAGCGCGGCGAGGCAGGCGGTGGCAAGTGACACGAGGATGCCGAGGCGCGCCGGGAGGTAGACGACGCGGAAGCCGGGGAGCCAGGCGTAGAGCGCGGCGAAGAAGGGCGTGCGAGTTCCCAAACCGACGACGAGCGAGACGACCGCGAGCGCGGCGAACGCACGCGCGTCACGCCGGCGATCGAGCGCCCCCACGACGGCGAGCGTCAGGGCGACGAGACCGGCATACAGCTGGCTGCTCTCGAGCGACCCTGACCCACCGGCCGGGCGGAGCCACGAGAGCAGCGTTAGGTAGCCCTCCCGCCCGGCGGCCTCGACCGAGCGGGTGTCGGCGTAGCTGGTCTGGCCGATGAATTCGGCGGCCGGGACGAGCAGGGCTCCGGCGAGTGCAAGCGCGACGGCGCCGGCGGCGACGGCGGCCCCGAGACGCGAGGGACGGGCGCCGCGCAGCACGAGGACGATGCCGAGCGCGAGCCACGCCAGGTAGGCGCCGGCCGGCCAGCCGGAAACGACCTGC
>DASTZM010000564.1:0-7220 GCA_035764305.1 Chloroflexota bacterium
GGGGGTCTCATCGTTATGTGTGCCGCTAGCGGCGAAGGGCCGGGTGCTGGGCGTGGTGAATGCCCGCAAGGCGGACGCGCTGCGGCCGTTCGACGAGACCGACCGGGACTTCCTGGCCGTGCTGGCGGGACAGGCAGCGAACGCGGTGGAACACGCGCGCCTGTACGCGCAGCTCTCGCGCCAGGCGCAGGTGGACGGGCTGACCGGACTACACAACTTCGCGGCGCACCAGGCGCGCCTGGATGGAGAGCTGGACCGCGCGGCGCGCACGAAGCAGCAACTGGCGCTGCTGCACGTGGATCTGGACGGCTTCCGGGCGGTGAACGACACGCACGGCCACGCGGTGGGGGACAAAGTCCTGAAGCTGATGGCAGACGAGGCGATCCGGCGCAGCGTGCGGCCGTACGACGTGGCGAGCCGTCTGTCGGGCGATGACTTCGCGATCATCCTGCCGCACACGACGGCGGAGCAGGCGGACATCGTGGCCGAGCGGGTGCGCACGGCGATCGCGGCGTGCGACACGGAAGCCGTCGGGGTGCCGCGGGGGACGATCGGGGCGAGCATCGGGATCGCGCACTACCCGTTCGACGGCACGACGCGCGATGAGCTGACCGAGACGGCGGAAAACGCGCTCTACCTGGCGAAGAGCTCCGGGCGCGGGCGCGTGACGAGCGGCACGGCGGTGGCGACGATCGCGCACATCGAGCGCGACCCGCGCAAGCTGTACGACCTTCTGGTCGACGCGAACACCTCGACGATCGAGGCGCTGGCGGCGGCGATCGACGCGCGCGACGCCTACACGGCGGGCCACTCGCGCCGCGTGGCGGACCACGCGACGGCACTGGCCCAGGCCCTGGGCTACTCGGAGCGGTTCGTTCACGACCTGCGCCTGGCGTGCCTGTTCCACGACGTGGGGAAGATCGGCGTGCCCGACGCGATCCTGTGTAAGCCCGATCGACTGACCGACGACGAGTTCGACCGGATGAAGGGGCACGCCAGCGCGGGGGCGGACATCCTGGGCAAGGTGCAGTCGCTGCAGAAGTCGCTGGCGGGGATCCGCCACCACCACGAGCGGTGGGATGGGAAGGGTTACCCGGACGGGCTGGCGGGGGAGGAGATTCCGGAGGTGGCGCGCGTGATCGCCATCGCGGACGCGTACGACGCGATGACGTCCAACCGCGTGTACCGCGCCGCGATGCCGCACGAGAAGGTGATCGGCATCCTCAAGAGCGGCGCGGGAGTGCAGTGGGACGAGCGCATGGTCACGAAGTGGGTGGAGCTGCTGGAGGTCCAGCAGGGGGCGCACACCGCGGTCGAGGCGGCGAACGAAGCGGCGCTGGTCGGGGCAGCCTCGTAGCGCAACGGGGCGCTAGACGGCCGGGAGCTCAAACCAGAACCGGCTGCCCCGTCCGCTGGTGCTGGAGAGGCCGACTCGGCCGCCGTGGGCCTCGACCAGGGCTTTGACCACGGCGAGCCCGATCCCGGTGCCGCGTGCGAGATTGAGGGCGGCGACCTGCTGGCCGCGGAAGAAGCGCTCCCACACGCGGCGCCGCTCGGCGGCGGGGATGCCCGGCCCGTGGTCGCGAACCTCGACGTGCGCGTACTCGCGCCCGCGGACCGTCCTGAGTGACGCGTGCACGGTAATTGGACCCTCCGGCGCGTACTTGAACGCGTTCTCGATCAGGTTGCCGGCGATCTGGCGGATACGGGTCGGATCGGCGCGGACTGGAAGGATGTCGGGAAGCTGGGCGGTGAGGCGGCCGGTGCCATCGCGCGCGCGGAACTCCGCCACGATCTCCTCGAGAGCGGGGACGAGGTCGACGACCTCGGGGCGCACCGAGATGGCGCCGCGAGAGAGCTGGGCGTAGTCGACGAGGTCGTCGACCAGCCGATTGAGCTGGTTCGCGGCGGCGAGGATCCGAGAAGCGGGGGTTGAGGCGTCGCCACCTCGCCGTGCGATGACCTGGGCGTACCCGTGGATCACGACGAGGGGTGTGCGTAGCTCGTGCGAGACCGTCGAGAGGAGCTCGTTCTTGAGGCGGTCGAGCTCGCGCAGCGATGTCGACTCCACGTCTCGCCGGGCGAGCTCGACCGCCTGCCGGGCGAGCTGTTGGACGGCGTGGGCCATCCGGACGCGCTCGAGCGCCGCGGCGGCGTGGGCGGCGAACAGCTCGAGCGCCTCTCGGTCCTCCGTGTTGAGCGTGCGGCGCTCGTTGAAGGTGATGCCGAGGACACCGCGGATGTGGCCGGCGGTGCGGAGCGGGGCCATAACGAGGGCGCGGATCCCGACGGCGGCGAGCTGGTCGTACGGCCCGAAGCGCGTCGGATGCTCGACGTCTGGGACCTCGACGAGCTCGCCGGTCGATAGGACGTGCTCCGTGGCGCCGTCGGCGCGCTGGGTGGCGCGGCGCAGACGGCCGGTGTGGTCGAGCAGGACCGGCGCGCCGGCCGGGTGCTCTCCGACGACGAGTCCCTCCCACGCGGGGTCCTCGGCGAGGACAAGGCGGCCGTCGCGGCCTTCGAGCGCGGCGACGGCCACGCTGACGATCGTGGTCAGCAGGGCGGCGATGGCGGTGGGCGTGGCGGCGACCGGATCGGCGAGCGCCAGAGCGGCCTCGTGGAGGCCGCGCAGCCGTGCGCTGCGCTGGAGGGCGGCCTCGCGCGCGGCGCGCTCGCGCTCGAGCTGGACGCGGACGGCCTCCGCGTTCTTCTCGGCGGTGGCGTCGCGGAAGAACCAGGCGCGGCCGTATTCGACGCCGTCCGGACCGTACATTGGCGCGGTGTAGCGATCAAAGGTCCGGCCGTCTCGAAGAGCGATCTCCTCGCGGCTCACTTCCGTTGGGTGGCTGTAGAGGTACCGCACCTTGGCCAGGAACTCGTCTGGCTCGACGAGGAGGCGGCGCACCGCCTCGAGCGCGTCGGCGTCCGAGCGGCGGGCCAGGATGTCTGGGGGGAGCTCCCACATCTCCGCGAAGCGGCGGTTGTAGGTGAGGATGCGGCCGTCCGGAGAGACGACGAGGATGCCGTCAGGGGACGCCTCGGTCAGCGCCGCCAGGAGCGCGATCTGCGGCGGCGGGCCCTCGGCGTCCGGCGCGGCTGCTAGGTTGCCCGCGGCACCGGCCAGGTCGCCGGCCAGCATGGTTCCGCCTCCTGAGCTCAGTGGGTGGGCGCGTGCCGAGCGTAGCATGGGACGGCGCGCGCGTCTAGGACGGCGGTCACACACGCGCCGCGGCGTAGCGGGTGGGGGTTAGGTGAGTTGGTTGTCGAAGAGCTCGATCTCTTCGCCGGCGGGGCCGCGGAAGAAGGCGAGGCGGACGGGGAGCGGCTGGGGGCGGGCGGGAATGGTGACGTCGCTCGGCTCGGTCGTCACCCTGTAACCGGCGGCGCGGACGCGCTCGATCGTGCCGTCAACGTCGGTGGTGCGGATGGCGAAGTGGAGGACCGGGCCGCGCGGGTCGTCGTCCCTGGGAGGAGCAGCGCCGCCGGCGAAGACCTCAAGGTAGCTGCTCTGGCCGGTGTCGAGCATAACGGCCCGCTTGTCGCCCTCGCCCCAGGAGACCTTCTCTTTGAAGCCGAGGGCCTCGGTGTAGAAGCGAAGGGCGGCGTCGAAGTCGTGGACGCGGACGGCGACGTGGTGGAAGCCACCGCCGCCGAGGAGAGTGTTGGTGCCTTTGGCGGGATCGGGCATGGTCGGGGAGTGTAGCGGCGGGCATGGCGGAGCTGGCCCAGTGGCCGCGTGTGGGAGTGGGTGCTAGGCGGCGTTGAGGGGGGCGGTTTGCGTTGGGAGGTGGATTGGCACCGCGGCGCCCTGCGGGGTGGGGAGCTCGAACCAGAACGTGGCGCCTCCAGTGTCAGGGCACTCGAGGCCAACGCGGCCGCCCTGGGCTTCAACGAGCGCCTTCACGAGGGAGAGGCCGATTCCGGTACCGCGCTGGAGGTTGTGCCGCACGACGTCTGAGCAGCGGAAGAATTTCTCCCAGACGCGCTGCTGCTCGTCGCGGGGGATACCCGGACCGTGGTCCTCGACTTCGACCCGGACGGCGCCAGTGGTGCCGCGGGCCCGCAGGACGATCGGACTGTCGGGCGCGTACTTGAGGGCGTTCTCGACGAGGTTGGACACGACCTGGACGACGCGGGCGCGGTCGGCGTACAAGGGCAGCGCGTCGGTCGGCTCGAGGGCGACGCGCTCGCCGCCGGCGCGGGCGCGCGTGCCGGCGACGACCTCCTCGAGGACGCTGGTCAGGTCGAAGGCTTCGGTCTCGAGCGTGAACGTGCCGCGCTCGACCCGGCCGACGTCGACGAGGTCCTGGACGAGGCGCTGGAGCTGGGTGGAGTTGGAGTAGACGGCCTGGGCGAGAGCCTCGAGCTTCCTAGGCTCGACGACGCCGCGGCGCGACTTGAGGAGCTGAGCGTAGCCGTGGATGACGGTGATGGGGGTGCGGAGCTCGTGCGAGATGGTGGTGATGAGCTCGTTCTTGGTGCGGTCAAGCTCGTGGAGGGCGGCAGCCTCGGCGACGCGCTGGGCGAGCTCCTCGCGCTGCTGCTGGAGCTGCTGCATCGTCTCGAGGGCGGCCTGGGTCTGGCGGGCGAGCTCGACCGTGCGCTTGAGTGACAGATAGATCATCAGCGCCGGGAGGAGCATGATGAGCAGGGCCCAGGGGTAGTGCTCGGCGGCGAGGGCGGCGACGAGGCCGGTGGCATAGAGCCCGACGAACTGGATCGTGTCCTCGCCGCGGCCGGGCAGCCACACGTCAGTAAAGCGCCGGCGCTTCTGGAGCGCCACCATGCCGGAGACGAGAAGCGAGTTGGTCAGGTAGACGACGGCGGCGGCGGCGGGAATGGCCCAGAGCGTTTCCAGGTGGCCGAGCGGCCCATCTCCGGCGGGCTCGAGCCGCTCGAACACGAGCCGGCCCAACCCGTACGCGAGGAGGGCCTCCGAGGCGTTGAAGGCGATGAACTGACTCTGAAGCCGCCTGAGGGAGCGCCACTGGGGCTCGCGAGCGGTTCGGAGGATGAGGCCGGCCAGGTGGCCGGCGCCGACGAGGAGCGGCGCTGAGGGGAATGGGAGCAGGAGCAGCGTGGCGAAGTGCACGGCCGCGGTGACGGTGACCTTCTTCCCTGGCCGGACAGGGAGAGGGAACTGCACGGCGACGATCGTGAGGACGAAGAGGAGCGAGGCGACGAGTGCGAGCGAGGGATGAGCGGCCATCCGCTGCCAGAGCGGGGTACCCTCGCCCGCCAACTGGGCGGCCCCCAGGACGAGCACACCGCTGGCAGCGGCCACGACGAGCCAAGAGTACGTCAGAGCCAGCCGCGGGAGCGCCATCAGGTCAACGCCCCATCAGGAACGCGCGCACGGCCGTCTACGGGACGTCCAGGCGGAACCGCAGCCTCATGGGCTGGCCGCTTTTGCCGTCGTCGCGCGCAAGGATGATCCCGCCCTCGAAGGGCTGAGTGCTGGCAACGGTGCGCGTCGGGAACCCGGAGGCGTACGCGTCATCCGGAACCAGGACAGTGACGTCGACGTCGGTGGCCGCCAGACCTGGGACGGATTGGACTGCGTACTCGATGGACGCGGCGCGCAGCGCGGGAACGTGCTGGCTGCCGAACGCGTAGTTGGTGACGTGGACAACAACAGTGTTTCCGCCGGGCGTGCGGACGACTAGGTTGGGGTCGATTGGGCACCACTCCTCCTCCGCCAGCGCCGCCGGGGCGAGCCATACGACACAGAGCAGCGCCAGGAGGAGTGAAAGAAGAGATCGCTTCATGGTGAGCACCTCGCCGCGGGATGGCCCGTGCCAGAGCTTACGCGAAGATGCACAAGGTATAGAGGAACGCACGAGCAAATACTAGGTCGTTTGTCACACCATACCCGCTTCCGCACAGTTCCGTGCGGAATCCGCGTCAGCCGGCCGGCGTCAGTCGCGCGATGGCGTCGTCGTCCAGCTCGATGCCGAGGCCGGGGCGGGTAGGGACCTGAAGGTAGCCGTCCTTCGGGAGCAGCGGCGTCTTGAGGATGGAGCTGCGCGAGCGCGAGGCGACGACGTTGAACTCCTGGGCGTAGCGGCAGGCGGGCGTGGACGCCCAGAAGTGGAGGTGCGCGGCAAGCCCGACGCCGACGGTGGTGGTGTGCGTCGTGACGTACTTGCCGAAGGCGTCGGCCAGGACGGCGATCTTCTTTCCTTCTGAGAGGCCGCCGCACTTGGTGACGTCTGGCTGGAGGATGTCGCCGGCGTTCTTGAGCAGGATGTCCTTGAAGTCGTAACGGGTGTGCTGCTGCTCGCCGATGGCGACGGGAATGTCGAGCGCGGCGGCGACCTGGGCGAGGCCGTCGAGGTCGGTGTAGGGAATGGGCTCCTCGTAGTGGAAGGTGCCGTAGCGCTCGAGCATGCGGCCGACCTTGATGGCGGTGTGGACCGAGTAGCCGGAGTTGGCGTCGACGAGCAACTCGGCCCTGGGTCCGATTGCCTCGCGCACGGCGGCGACGAGCGATTCGTCTTCGGCGACGTCCTTGGAGTCGAAGCCGTAGCGGTCGCCGATCTTGATCTTGACGCCCGAGAAGCCGCCCTGCATCGCCTGGGCGGCGTTCCTGGCGTAGTCCTGGTCGGAGAGGTCGCGACTCATGTAGGAGGCGTAGACGCGCACCTTGTCGCGGTACATGCCGCCGAGGAGCTGATAGACGGGGACTCCGAGCGCCTTACCGGCCAGGTCGTGGAGCGCCTGGTCGACGCCGGAGATGGCGATGCTGGTTCCCTGGCCGCGGGTCTTGTAGGTGGTGACGTACATCGTCTCCCACAGCGCTTCGATGTCGAGGGCGCTCTTGCCGACCAGGAGCGGCTTGAGCTGGTGCTCCACGATGGCCTGGGTCACGGGCGGATGCATCGGACTGGCTTCGCCGTAGCCGATCAGGCCGTCTTCGCCGTAGACGCGGACGAGCGGGTAGCCGCGCGCGGTGGGGGTCTCGCGGAGGACGGTGCAGGTGACGTCGCGGATCTTCATCGGGCGGGAGATGCTACGGCGCGGGTAGTATGTGCGCCCCGAGCGAACTTGGGTCGGGCACGCTCCCGAAGGAGACTGGTCAATGCGGTGGCGTCGGCACTCGGCGGTGATGTGGCTGGTCTGCCTGCTGGCGGGAGCGCTGCTTCTGGCACCGGCGGGCGGCGTGGTGCCGACTCTTGCGTTCGGCATCAGCACGGGCGATGGCGCGTGGACGTGGCAGA
>DASTZM010000565.1:0-5558 GCA_035764305.1 Chloroflexota bacterium
TCCGGGCACAGCAAGCGCGTCTGCCGCTACTCCGAGCTGATCGCGCTCTCTCTCGGCATGAGGGGGCGCGACCTCGAGGAGATCGCCATCGGCGCTGCGCTGCACGACGTCGGCAAGCTTGGGATCAGCGAGCAGGTCCTCCGCAAGCCGAGCAAGCTCGACGACGACGAGTGGGCCCAGATCAAGGACCATCCGCGCGTCGGTGCGCGCATTATCGACAGTTTCAACCAGTCTTACGCGGTGCTGCACGCGATCCAGCACCATCACGAGCATTGGAATGGCAACGGCTACCCGGGTCGCCTCGCGGGCGAGGCCATTCCCCTGTCGGCACGCATTGTCTGCGTCGCCGACGCCCTCGACGCGATGACGTCGGCGCGCTCCTACCAACGGAACCGCAGCGTTGCCGACGCGCTGGAGGAGTTGCGGCGCAGCGCCGGCCGGCAGTTCGACCCCGCCATCGTCGACGCCATCGTCCGCGTTCCCCTCCCCCAGCTGGAAGCCATCGCCCCTCCCGCCCCCGCTCCCGTCCCCGCCCCGCCGCCGCCGGTAGTTCGC
This sequence comes from Chloroflexota bacterium, assembly GCA_035764305.1. GTDB lineage: Bacteria > Chloroflexota > UBA11872 > UBA12225 > UBA12225 > DASTZM01. The sequence goes on from DASTZM010000565.1 coordinate 556, forward strand.
ACCCTCCCCACACCGGTCGCCGCACTGGCCTAGCCTCGCCGGTATGCTCAGGGGATGGACGACGTCGTCATCCTGAGCGCAGCCCGCACCCCCGTCGGCAAGTTCCTCGGCGCTCTCTCGTCCCTCACCGCCCCCGAGCTGGGCGCCATCGCCATCAAGGCCGCGCTCGCGCGCGCGAACGTCCCACCAGACAGAGTCGACGCCACCATCATGGGCAACGTCCTCCCGGCGGGCGTCGGCATGGCCCCCGCCCGCCAGGCTGCGATTAAGGCCGGCATCCCCACCACCGTCCCCGCGCTGACCATCAACAAAGTGTGCGGCTCCGGTCTCATGGCCGTTGCTCTCGCCGCCCAGCAGATCAAGCTCGGCGAAGCCGACGTCGTGGTCGCCGGCGGCATGGAGAGCATGAGCAACGCCCCCCATCTGCTCCCCGGCAGTCGGACCGGCACAAAGATGGGCGACGCGAAGCTCATCGATCACATGGTCCTCGATGGCCTGTGGTGCGCCTGGGAGAGCCACCACATGGGCGAGTCCGCCGAGGCCATCGCCGCGCGCCACGGCGCTACCCGCCAGGAGCAGGACGAGTGGTCACACCGCTCCCACCAGCGCGCGCTCGACGCAATCCAGTCCGGGCGTTTCAAGGATGAGGTCGCTCCCGTCGAGATCACCACGCGCAAGGGCACCGTGGTCGTCGACACCGACGAGTGCCCACGCGCCGACACGACCGCCGCCGCGCTCGCCGGGCTGCGGCCCGTGTTTGCCAAAGATGGCTCGGTGACCGCCGGCAACGCGTCGCAGATCGCCGATGGAGGCGCCGCGCTTATCCTCGCCAGCCGCCGCGCCGCCGAAGCGCTAGGCGCCGCGCCGCTCGCACGGTACGTCGCGTCCGCCAACGCCGCGCTCGATCCCCTCTGGCTCTTCGAGGCACCGGTTCCCACCATCCGCCAGTTGCTCCAGAAGACGCACACCCATCTGGGCGACTATGACCTGCTCGAGGTCAACGAGGCGTTCGCCGCGCAGATGGTCGTGGACGGCAAGCTGCTCGGCTGGGACGATGATCGTGTGAACGTCAACGGTGGGGCGATCGCGCTCGGGCACCCGCTCGGCTGCAGCGGCGCCCGCCTGATGACCACGCTCCTCCACGAGATGCGCCGGCGCGGCTCCAAGAAGGGGATCGGCGCCGCCTGCCTGGGCGGTGGGGAGGCGTTCGCCGTTGCCGTCGACGCCGCCTGACGCCGCGTCGATCCGCCACGCCGCGGTCGCCGGCGCCGGCACGATGGGTGCCGGCATCGCGCAGGTCCTCGCCGCCGCCGGGATCGACGTGACCGTGGTTGACCCGCTCATCACTCAGCACGACCGCGCCCGCGCCACCATCACACGCTCGCTCGACCGCCTCGTTCAAGAGGGCAGCCTCGCCGCCAGCCAGCGCGACGCGACCATGTCGCGCGTCACCTTCGCTCCCACCGTCGATGCGCTGGGCGCAGCACAATTCGCCGTGGAGGCGATCGTCGAGGACCGCGACGCCAAGCGTGCCCTGCTCGCCCGGATCGCTAAGTCACTCCCCTCCGGCGCCATCCTCGCCTCCAACACCTCCAGCATCTCCATCACCGCTCTCGCGAGCGCCGTCGCTGACCCCGAGCGCGTCGTCGGCATGCACTTCTTCAACCCAGTGCCCGTGATGTCGCTCGTCGAGGTCGTGCGCGGACAGCTGACCGCTCAGTACACGACCGACACGATCGTCTCGCTCTCGCAGCGACTCGGCAAGACCCCCGTCGTTGTCAACGACTATCCCGGCTTCGTCTCCAACCGCATTTTGCTCCCGATGCTGAACGAAGCCTTCTTCACCCTCATGGAGGGTGTCGCCGAGCGCGATGCGATCGATCGCGTCATGAAGCTCGGCATGAATCACCCCATGGGCCCGCTCGAGCTCGCCGATTTCATCGGCCTCGACGTCTGCCTCCACATCATGGAGGTCCTGCACCGCGACCTCGGTGACGACAAGTATCGTCCATGTCCCCTCCTGCGCCGCCTCGTCGCGGCCGGTCGCCTCGGGCGCAAGACCGGCGCAGGTGTATACGACTACACGTGATTCCATGAGCCAGCGCACCGACGGCCCCCTCCTCGTCCGCATGGATGACACCACCGCAGTCTTGACCCTCAACCGGCCCGAGCAGCGCAACGCCTTCGACGGGTCACTTCTCCGCCTCCTGCGCGAGGTGATCGATGACCTGGACCGCGACGACTCGGTGCGCGCCGTCGTCATTACCGGCGCAGGCGAGCGTGCGTTCTGCGCGGGCGCCGACATCCGCCACATGCAGTCCATGGACGTGCACCGCGCCCGCGAGTGGGGTCACCTCGGTCACGCCGCGTTCGGCGCGCTCGAAGCGCTTCGCAAGCCAGTCATCGCGGCGATCAACGGCGCCGCGCTGGGCGGCGGCTGCGAGCTCACCCTGGCCTGCGACTTCCGTTTCGCCGCCAAGGGCGCGGTCATCGGACAGCCCGAGATCAAGCTCGGCCTGATCCCCGGCTGGGGCGGCACGCAGCGCCTGGCGCGCGTCGTCGGGCAGGCGCTCGCCAAGGACCTCATCCTGACAGGACGCCTCATGCCCGCCGACGAGGCGCTGCGTGTCGGCCTCGTGGGAGGCGTCGCACCCGACCCCGCGGCAACGCTCGAGCTGGCGATGGTCTACGCGCGCCAGTTCGCGAGCTTGCCGCCGCTCGCCGTGGGCTTCGCCAAGCGCGCCATCGACGAAGGCGCCGATCTGCCGCTGCGCGAGGGCTGCGCACTCGAGGTCGAATACTTCGGACGGGCGTTTGCGACTACCGACCACGACGAGGGCATCGCCGCCTTCCTCGACAAGCGCCCGCCCGCCTTCACCGGACGCTGATGCCAGAGCCGCCGCCCAGCGCCGGACCAGCACGGTCGACCGACTCCGGAGCCCCACCGGTTGAGCACCCCATCCGCGTCCTCGTTGCGAAGCCTGGCCTCGACGGCCACGACCGCGGTGCCAAGATCGTCGCCCGTGCGCTGCGCGACGCCGGTATGGAGGTGATCTACACCGGTATCCGGCAAACGCCCGAGATGATCGCCGAGGCCGCGCTCCAGGAGGACGTCGACGTCATCGGCCTCTCCATCCACTCCGGCGCCCACCTCGACCTCTTCCCCCGCATCGTCGAGCAGCTACGCACCCGCGGCATCACCGACACCCCCATCATCGCCGGTGGGATCATCCCCCCCCAGGACCACCCCGCCCTTCACGCCATCGGCATCTCCCAGGTCTTTGGTCCCGGCACGCCCCTCTCCGAGATCGTAGCCGCCGTTCGCGAAGCCGCGGTGCGTCACCTCGCCTAGACCCGGTTCGCGATCCGCAGATACTCCCTCTCATTCCCCTCAATCATCAACTTGTGCATCACCACTGAGTCGTAGTCCGGCACCCGCTCCACCGTCTGCACGCACAGACGCATCACCGGCCGGCCGTTCTCGCACACCGTCACCGGCCCCTGCCGTTCCGGCACCAGATACACCCGACTCGGAAACGTCGAGCTCCCCACTTCCAGGTAGCCCCGCCGCACCATCTCGCCGAACGCCCGCTCGCCGATCACCTCGCGCAGCAGCAGCTCCGCCCGCCGCTCGGCCTCCGCTTGCACGCGGTATGACCGCAGCTGCGCCCGGCGTTGCTTCCGCAGGTAGATGGCACGGTCCCACGGAAACAGCCGCGGTCTGCGCGTCAGGGCGAGCCATCGGGCGGCCAGGCCGCGCAGCGCCGCCGCCATTGTTCCCCTCCGGGCCGGGCGACCTGCCGCGCTACCCGCCGGCGATCCGCGGCACCATCACGATCTGTTCCGCCGTCCGGTCGAAGTGATCGATCCGCGTCGCCGCCTCATCCCCATCCACTCGGAACGCCGTCGCGCCGCGCGCTCGCTCTTCTCGGAAAATGCGCTCCGCCTCCTCCACCGCCGCGATCTGCTCGGCGTCACCCGTCTCGGCCTTCCGCACGTCGTACGAGATCTTCGTGTCGCCCCGCCAGCTCATGACACGCAGGTTGGCCATCGCGCGCATTATAGTCCGACGTTATGTGGAGCGCCCTGCTCCACCGCGAGCTAGATTCCGCGCAGCTCCACCGCCGAGCCGACGCCAATTCCGTACCTGTCGGCGAAGCCCGCGTTGACCTCCAGCACGTACGTCGCCTGCTCCATCGGCGCGTACACCGGCAGGGACCGGTCGGGCGTGTCCGGCGGGTAGTTCGGCGCGTTCCGCTCGACGTACACCACCTGTCCCCTCTCGATCCACATCAGGTCCAGCGGAAAGAGCATCCCCTTCATCCAGAAAGCATGGAAGCTCGGCCGCTCGAAGACGAACAGCATCCCGTCCGTCTCGCCTAAGGGGGCGTGGCCGCCCAGCCCCTTCTGCCGCTCCGCGTCGGTGCGCGCTACCTCCATGCTCACGGTGACATCCTCAAACACCGCTTGCGGTACCACCGGCACCGGCGACTCCGCGGGAGGGGCCTCTGTCTGCGGCTCCTCCACCGGCGGCGCGCCTTCCGCGAGACTCTCCCCCTCTTCCTGCGACCGCGCCACGCCGCGGCACGCCACCGTCAATCCGAGCGCGGCCAGGAACCCGCGCCGGCCAGCCTGTCGTATCACCCGAGAGTCTAGACGGCTCGCAGGGGGATGACCTTGCGCTGGGCAAACGCGCCGATGCTTACCTGCGCGGCCAGCGCCTTCGCCACGTCCACGAACGCCTGCGCCTGCACGCTCTCTGGCTTCAGCGCCACCACCGGCGTACCGCTGTCGCTGCTCTGGCGCACGTCCGCCGAGAGCGGCACCTCTCCAAGGAACGGCACCTCGAACTCCTCCGCCGCCTTGCGACCGCCCCCGTGGCTGAAGATGTCGTGGCGCTTGTCGCACTCGTCGCACACGAAGTAGCTCATGTTCTCGACGATGCCGAGCACTTTCACCTTCAGCGTCTGGAACGCCTTGAGCGACTTGACCGCGATCTGCAA
>DASTZM010000566.1:0-4164 GCA_035764305.1 Chloroflexota bacterium
ACGGATCGGGCGTTAGATGCCCCAACGCACGCCGGAACGTTCCCCGCACCTCGACCGCGCCCACGCCCGCGTCGAGCGTCAGCCAGTTCAACCCCTCGCCGTCCTTCTCTTCAGCCACCACCTCCGACGCCGGCAGAACAGCGTACCCGCCTCTTAGGAAGGCGCGCGCCACAAGGATCCGCTCGCCGCTCGCCGACCTCAAAACGCTTTCCACGCGCCCGACCGCTGCGCCGTCCGCGCCTCGGACGAAGTCGCCGGGTGCGGCCATCAGCCAAGGGTAGCCGGGCCGCACTACCGGCACCGTGGGCCGCGTGGCCCCGTGGCCACGCGAGGAGCCCTAGCGGCGGACGACTCCCCGCGGCATGTACGGCGCCAGCTCGGGTGGGATGTACCCCTGCCACTCGCGACTCGGCACCAGGGTCGGCGGGCACGCCCTCGGCACGCCGTCCGCCGCGAAGACGTCGGTCGCACGCTGTCCTGGGCAGATCGGCGCGCGCACCGCATCCGGCGGCATCGGGAACTTCTCGTCGGGCTGGCCGCGGAAGGTCTGGTCGATGAAGTCCTTCCAGATGTAGCCCGCGCCCAGAGAGCCCGCCACCTGCAGCATCGCCGAGTTGTCGGTGTTCCCCACCCACACGCCGGTCACGAGGCTGGGCGTAAACCCGATGGTCCAGGAGTCCTTGTAGTCGTTGGTGGTCCCGGTCTTCACCGCGGCCGTGCGGATCGTCCGCGTATCGGGCGCCGCGGCGAGGTCCAGCACGTTGCCGAACGCTGGCCGGCGCGCCGCGACGTCGGAGAGGACGTCCGCTATCTGGTACGCGACGAACGATGGGATAACCTGCGTCGCCCTGGGCTCGCCTAGTTCGTAGATCACGTTGCCGTGCGCATCGGTGATCTTCAGGAACGGCGTCGGCTCCACGCGCCTACCCTGGTTGGCGAAGACGCCGTAAGCGCTGGTCATGTCCAGCAGGCGCACAACGCCCGCCCCCAGTGTCAGACTCGGCACGCTCGGCAGCTCCGTCGTGATGCCCAGCGTGCGCGCCATCTTGATCAGCTCGGGCGTGCCGATCGCGTCCTGTACCAGGAGTGCGGGGATGTTGTAGGAGTTGGACAGTGCCGACCGGAAGGACACCGTCCCGTGGTACTTCAGGTCGTAGTTTTTCGGCTCGTAGAAGCCCGTCTGCGTGTTGGAGATGTCCACCTTCTTGAGCGGCACGTCGGTCACCATGCTCGACGGATAGAAGCGCTTGGACAGGAACGCCGCCGCGTACGTGAACGCCTTGAAAGACGACCCAGGCTGGCGCGGCGCCGTCGCGACGTTGACGTACCCGTCGATCGCCTTGTTGTTGAAGTCGTAGCTCCCCACCATCGCCAGGATCTCGCCCGTCTTTGGGTTGAGCGCGACGAGCGATCCGTTGTTCACCTTCTGCCAGCGGATCTCGTCCACCCGACGCTTGATGATCTGCTGCGCGCGGTCATTGGCGTCCACGTCCAACGTCGTGATCACGGTCAGCCCACCCCGCAGCACCTCCGGGTTGATGCGCTGTTGGAGCTGCTCCTTCACAAAGAAGGAGAAGTGCGGATGCGTGATGTTGCTCTCCTGCATCCGGTACGTGAACGTACGGGCCCTGGCCGCCGCCGCGTCCGCCTCCTCGGGGGACGCGTACCCCAGCAGCACCATCCGGTCGAGCACCTGGCGCTGTCGCGCGAACGCCGACTCCGGGTTCGTCACCGGGTCGTAGCGCGATGGCAGCTGCACCAGCCCCGCCAGCAGCGATGCCTCCGCCAGGTCCAGGGTTCGTGCCGACTTGCCAAAGTACGAGAGCGCGGCGGCCTCGACGCCGTAGGCCTGGTTCCCGTAGTACACCTGGTTCAGGTACATCTCCAGGATCTTGTCCTTGGAGTACAGCGCGTCCACCTGCGTCGCCAGCAGAATCTCGCGCAGCTTGCGGATGTAGGTCTGCTCGTCGCTGAGCAGCATGCGCTTGACCAGCTGCTGCGTGATCGTCGATGCGCCCCCCACCGTCTCGCCCGTGCGGAAGTTGTCGAGCGCCGCGCGCAGGATGCCCTTCGGGTCGAAGCCGCGGTGCTGGTAGAAGTTGGCGTCCTCGATGGCGAGGGTGGCCTGGAGCATGACCGGCGCCACGTCCCGCAGCGGGACCGCGATGCGCCGCTCCTCGTAGAACTCGTACAGCAGGTGCTGCCCCGTCCGGTCGTAGAGGCGCGTTACTTGAGGTAGAGGCAGCGAGTCGAGCTGCTTGGGGTCGGGCAGGTCACGCCGGATGGTGTTGAACGCGTAGACCGTCGCGCCGCCGCCCGCCATCGCCGTGCCGCAGCCCATCACCGTGATGAACAGGAAGTTGAAGACGCCGATCAGCACCAGCAGCGGCACGCCGCGCTTCGGCGGGCGCTTGACTCGGCGGTGCAAGACGAGACGCTGCGCGTTGTCGTAGCGCTTCACGGGAGGGCCTCAATGCAAAAAGCGCGCCAGTCTCGTAACAGAACCGTCAGGTCGCTGTTAGAATCTCCTCAACCAGGAAAGCCCCCAGGAAAGACTGAGGAAATTCAGATGGAGCAGCCCACCCAGCCCAAGATCGTCGCCTACCTCAAGCCCGTCTGCGGCTGGAGCAACGGCGTGCGCGCCGTCCTGCGCAAGCACGGCCTTGAGTACGAAGACAAGGACATCATCAACGACCGCACCAACTACTCCGAGATGGTGCGCAAGAGCGGTCAGCCCCTTTCGCCGTGCGTCGAGATCGACGGCGAGATGCTCGCGGACGTCAGCGGCCCCGAGGTCGAGGGGTACCTCGTCGCCAAGGGCCTCGTGAAGGAAGCCGCGACCGCCTAGCGTCCTCCGCGTTCCCGGCCTAGGGCTTCCTGGGCCAGATCTGCAGCGGCACCGGGCGGATCCGCGGCGGATCGTCCGCCGAGTGGTCCGGCTCCGCGACGTACACCTGCTCCCCGTCCGCCACGACCGTCGCCGTTTCGGTCAGCCCCTCAGCCCGCTTCAGCGCCTCGTCGAGCACGAGGCGCTCTTTGTTCCAACCCACCTCCGCGACGCCGCGCTCCCTGAGCTGCGCCAGGTACCCCGGCAGTTGCCACGGCTCGAGCCGCTCGACCTCACCTGCCATCGCTAGGCCCGCCCCCGCGCTGACGCAAAGCCCGCCTGCTCCTCGACGATACCCAGATAGTCCAGCGCCTCGTCGGCGCCAAGACCCGTCTCGTGCATGACCTGCGACAGCGTCGCCCCCATCGCCTCCAGCGACCTCACCTGGTCGAACATCTCCAGCCGGCACGCTGCCTCGTCAGGGTCGTAGCCCGCAGCGTGCGCCATGGAGCGCCAGTCCTGACCGTTCGCGCGCCACTCCACCACGTCACGCCGGCGCCAGCGCGCCATGCAGTCCAGGAGATGCGCCTCGTCGCGCGCCATCGGCGTCACGTCGCCCGCCTTGATCTGGGCCACCGCGTCGTCCAGTGACTCGAGCGGCCGCGAAAACCGTGTGAAGAAGGTGTGGATCCAGATCGGCCGGTGCCCGTCGGAGCTCGCCACCGCGGTCTTCTTGTACGTGTCGACGTACGCGCGCGAGAGCGAGTCGAGCGCGGGTCGCAAGCCGGGCGTTTTCTTCAGCACGTCGCCGCCGTTCCACAGCTCCACCGCGTCGATCCGCTCCGGAAGCGGGGGAAGCGCCTCGGCCTCGATCTCCTCCCCGTGCAAGGTGACCTTCGCGCGGTACGGGTGCGCGTGGATCGCTACCCAGTGCTCCGGGATATCGAGGGGGAAAGGGCGATTCTTCACCCAGCCCCAGTCGTCCTCCACACCACGCCCGAACAGGACGACGTGTCCCAGGTCGCTCGTCGTCAGCTCCATTCCAACCAGTACCAGCAGATCGTCGCCCGTCCGCGCCGCCAGGTCGCGCACGGCGACCGCGCCCGCGGCCGAGTCGTGGTCGGTCACCGCCACCACCCGACGGCCCGCCTCCCGCGTCAGCTCGAGCAGTCGGCGATGTGAGGTGTAGCCGCACGCCGAGCTGAGCGTGTGCACATGCAGGTCGACGTCCCGCGCGGCGAATTCCTCAGGTGTGCGATACGGCGCGGTCGGCGCCGTGTACCGTAGGGCGTTGCTGGCTTCTCTCGTCATTCAGGCGGTCTAGGGCGTTTTTGCGC
>DASTZM010000567.1:0-11644 GCA_035764305.1 Chloroflexota bacterium
CTAACGGTTGCGCACCCCCTGATCGAGCTGCGCGTCTTCCGCAGCCGCGACTTCACCCTCTCCATCCTCACCCAGTGGCTCCTCTTCGGCGCCGTCTTCGGCAGCTTCTTCCTGCTCCCCGTCTTCCTCCAGCAGGTGCGCGGCTACGGCGCGCTCGACACCGGCCTCGCCACCCTGCCCCAGGCGCTCGTCGCCGCCGTCTTCATGCCCATCGGCGGGCGGCTCTTCGACCGCATCGGCGCGCGCCCGCTCGTCGCCACCGGCCTCGTCCTCGCCTCCACAGCGCTCTGGCTGCTGTCCCGCATCTCCGGCGCCACGACCGCCGCCGATCTGCGCCTCCCCCTCGGGGTGATGGGTGCCGGTATGGGCCTGATGATGATGCCCCTCGGCACGCACCTGCTCAACGCCGCGCCGCGCCACCTGGTCAGCCGCGTCACCTCGCTCACCGGCGCGCTCCAGAACGTCGTCGCCTCGCTGGCGATCGCCTCCTATGCCACCTTCCTCCAGGGCCGCATCACCACCGCCATGACCGCCCTCCGCGCCGCCGCCCCGCAGGGCGTCGCCGCCGGAGGAGCCGCGGCCGGTGCCGCCGGAGCGGCCGGCGGCGCCCCCGCCGCCGCCGCGGGCGCCGCCTCAGCCGGAGCCGCCGCCGCGCGTGAGGGCTTCGGCGCGGCCCAGGCCGCCGGCGCCCAGCTCCCCCCACAGGTGGCCGAGATATTCGCCCACGCCTTCGGCGACACCTACCGGGTAGCCATGTTCATCGCCCTCGCCGCCATCCTCTTCGCCCTCACCCTCCGCCGCCGCCCTGCCGCCGCCTCTCAGGCCGCTCCAGCCGCCCACGCCGAGCCCGTGATGGCGGCCGGCTAACCCCGGCTCGCTTCCACCAGACGACCGTCCGTCGCTGCGGGCTCCTCCGCCCGCAGCACCACGCCCCGCGTCCCGTCCACCGTCACCAGCTGCCCCTCTTGCAGCAGCTTGAGGCAGTCTTTCGCCTGGAATACCGCCGGCACCCGATACTCGCGCGCCGTCACCATGTCGTGCTGGAAGATGGCCCCCTGCTGCAGGACGATTCCCGCCAGCGCTGGGAAGACCGGCGTCCACAGCGGGCCCGCCATGCGTGCCACCAGCACCTCCCCCTGCTTCACGTCCGGCACCGGCGTCTCGGTCGGGATGATGCGCACGCGGCCCGTCGCCACACCCGGGGACCCGCTCTGCCCCTGCACCAGCACGCGTTCTTTGTCCGCGCCGAGGCGCTTGTCGCGCGCCGCCTGTTCCTTCTCTTCCTTCGCCTTCTGCTCGTCGCTCTTCAGTCTCTCCGGTGGGGGCGGCGCGCCCAGCCACAGCGGCGGCGTCAACGCCCGCCACCGCTCGTGCTCTTGCTTCCGCTCGGCAACCAGCGGCTGCAGCGGCTCTTTCTCCTCGGCCCTCAGCCTGCCCGTCAGCTCCTCCAGCCGCAGCCACAGTACGTCTTCCACCCGCTCCAACACGCCTCGCTCGATCAGCCGGCGCGCCGCCGCCGTCAGGGCCAGGTAGTGCAGCCCCTGCGTCGCCGAATCGATCAGGTAGTTGTGGTCCTCGAACCAGCGTGCCGAGGCGCACGCCGCCGCGTAGGCCCGGTCAAACTGCGCGCGCTTCTTTCGGCTGCTCCCGACTAGCCGGCGCGCCGTCTCGACCCGCTGCACACGACGCCGCTCCGCCGCCGCGCGCACCCGCCGCAGCCGCGTGATGTCGCGCGGCAGGTAGCGCCGCACCAGCTCCAACACCAGCTCTGGCGCCGCGATCCACGGCGGCGTCAGCGGGTTGGTGTCCGCCCCCGCCCCCTGCCCCGTGCGTAGCGGCTGCTCTTCCATCAGCCGCGCCCACTCCGCACGGAACGCGCGCGACCCGGGCAGTTCCCCCCGCTCCACCGCCGCCAGGAATTCGGCCGCCGTCTGCCCTTCCAGCGCCGTGCGCAGCGCGGGAGAGCGCTGCGCGATCTGCGCCAGCGTCATCACGCGATCGATCGCCCGCGTCAGCCGGTTCTCCAGCCCCGTGATCAGACGCTTCGCCGCCCCTTTTCGTGCGTCGCCCGTCAGTTCGCGGTAGAGCTTGTTCCAGCGACCTTCGGTCTTCGCCTCGTCGCCGCTCGCCTGCCAGTCGCCGAACCACCAGTACCAGTGCAGCGTCCAGTGACGCACCACGACGCGCCCCGCTTCCTCCAGGTGGTGCGCCAGCTCGGCGTCGGTCGCCCGCTCGCGATCGAAGCGGTACAGCTTCTCATTCGTCGCCTCCAGCTCCGCCTGCTGCTCGTCCGGGTACATGCAGCGCCCGGCCGCGCGGTACCGCTCGACGCGTGCCTCGAACTCGCGCTGTACCGTCTTGGCCGCCTCTTCGCTCGGAAAGGAATCCACCTCCGACCAGTAGCGGTAGATCCCCACCGCCTTGGTCACCGGGCGCTTCGGCCGGCCGGTCAGGAACAGCCCGTTCATCCACGAGCGCGCTTCGAACGCCACCATGTCCGCGCTGATTGGCTTGTGGGGCCGCCCCTTCGCGGGTTCCCCCGGCAGGCTCGCCAGGCGCCAGTGACGCGCGCGTTCTTTCGGGTCGTCCCACGTGATCTCGAAGGTCGCCAGCGGGTCGGCCGGCAGCGCCGTGATCGGCCTCGCCTGCAGGACATACAGATCGCCGCCCGCGTACGCCCACTCGACGTCCTGCGGCGCACCCGCGCGCCGCTCGATGGCGCACGTCACGTCCAACAGCTCGAGCAGCTGCGCGTCGCTCAGCGCCGGCTTCTCTGCGGTCTCTTTCTCGACGACCTCCCTCGCCGTCGCGCCATCCTGCGCCACGACGCGCTGCGTTTTCGCCTTGACGTCGCGCAGCACGATCTGGCGCAGGTCCTTGTCGATCGCATACGTGTCTGCCGGCACCGAGCCGTCGACCACCCCCTCGCCCAGTCCGAGCGCGGCGTTGACCGTTAGCAGGTAGCGCCACCCCACCGTCGGGTGTGCCGTGAACGCCACGCCCGCCACGTCCGCCGGCACCAGGCGCATCACCAGCACCGCCATCGCGCCGGGCCAGTGGTCGATCTGCTTCTGCGCGCGGTAGGCGATCGCGCGCGCCGACCAGTACGACGCCCAGCACTTCCGCACCGCTTCCACCGCACTGTCCACGTCCTGGATGCCCAGGTACGTGTCGTACTGCCCGGCGAAGCTCGCCCCCGGCAGATCCTCGACCGTTGCCGATGACCGCACTGCCAGTAGCCGCGCCGCCCCGTTGCTCCCCACGTCACGCGTCAGCAGGTCACCCACCGCCCTCCGCAGCGCCGCCTCCACCCCGGTATCGACCGGTACGCCAAGCACCAGTTCCCGAATCTGCTGTGCCACGCCCTCCGCGCCCGTCGCATCTGAGCCCAGCTCCCCAAGCAGCGCCTCGATTCGACCCCGCAGCGGCTCGACCAGCGCCCGGTACGCGTTGGCCGGCACGACAAACCCCGCCGGCACGCGCACCCCATCCGCCGCCATCCGTGCCAGCGGCGCCGCCTTCCCGCCCACCACCTCTGCCGCGAAGGCGTGGCCGCCCTCCAGCCAGAGCACGTCGCGCGCTCCAACCGCCTCCTCAGGCGCCTCCGCTAGGGGCGTCGTCACGTGGACTCATGAGTACCGCACGGCGCTAGCCGAGAGCAAGCACTCGTGCCATCCGACCGTTCCTCTGCGCCGGAGAACGCCGTGGTACACCTGCCCCAGTGACAATCGGCACCCCCACGCGTGAGCTCCCTACGCTAGAGCGGCCCCCACAACATGTAACGCCGGCGGGCGGCGGCGCTGCACCCCACTACCCCATCCCGCCCATCGTCCGGCGCAATACGCTGCTCCTCGCTGCCTCGCAGGCCATCATCGGTATCGGTAGTCAGATGATCCCCGCGCTCGCCCCGGTGATGGTCGTGCGCCTTAGCGGCACCGATGCCCTGCTCGGCGTCTCGGGCGCCACCAGCGGGATCAGCAAGCTCCTCGCGGCCTACCCCGTCGGCCAGATCACCGACCGCTACGGGCGCCGGGCCGGGCTCCTGCTCGGCGGCGCGCTCGGTCTGGTCGGCGCCCTGATCCTCGGCACCGCCGTCCTCGTCTGGTCGCTGCCCCTGCTGATCGCCGGACTCCTCGTCTTCGGCGCCGGGGTCGCCGGCACTCAGCAGCTGCGCCTCGCCGCCGCGGACATGTACCCACCCGCGCGCCGCGCCGAGGGCCTGGGATACGTCCTCAGCGGCTCCCTCGTCGGTGCGGTCCTCGCGCCGCTCGTCGTCGGCGCCGCGCAGGCCGCCGCCCCGGCCTTCGGCATCGACGCCGCCGCGCTCGCCTGGCTGCTCGTCCCGTTCACCCTCGTCCCGTGCATGCTCCTCGTCGCCCAGGTCCGGCCAGACCCCAAGGAGATCGCCGCCGACCTCTCCCGCTACTACCCCGGCTACGTCCCGCCGGCCCCTGTTCCCGGAGCCCTCGAAGCCCTCGAAGCCCCCGTACCCCCCGCCACGATCCTCGACTGGCTGCGCGAATACCCCAAGCTCGTCGCCTTCTCCGCCAGCACCGTGGCGCAGGGGACCATGACCTGGATGATGACGCTCACCTCGGTCTCGCTCTCCCACCACGGCCACGACCTGTCCGCTATCTCCACGTCGGTCGCCATCCACGTCGTGGGTATGTTCGCCTTCTCGCTGCCGCTCGGGCGCCTGTGCGACCGCACCGGCCGCCGTCCCGTGCTCGTCGGCGGCATGGTCGTCCTCGCCACCGGCGCCATCCTCGTGCCCGCCACTGCCGACTACTGGATCGCCACCGCCGGCACGTTCCTCGTCGGCGTCGGCTGGTCCGGCGCCAGCGTCGCCGCCTCCGCGCTGATCGCCGACACCACCGAGCCCGCGCTCCGCGGCCGCGCGATCGGCGTCAACGACACCTGCGCCGCCGCCGGCTCGATTGGCTTCCCCCTGCTCGGCGGCCCACTCGCCGCCGCCTTCGGCCTGATGACCATGGGCGCCCTCACCGCCGCCGTCACCATCCCAGTCATGCTCCTCGCCGCCCGCCTCCGCCGCGCCGCCTAGTCGCTGGCATAGTCGTCCAGTGAGCCGGGACGCCGCCTCGCGCGCCGTCGTGATCACCGGCGCCTCCACCGGCATCGGCGAGGCGTGCGCTCTGCGTCTGGCGAGACGCGGGTCTCTCGTCTTCGCCGGTGTGCGCCGCCGATCCGACGGCGATGCGCTTGTCCGTCAGGCCGCCGCCAATCTCCACCCCATCCCACTTGACGTAACCGACGAAGGCTCCATCCGTGCCGCAGCCCAGGCCGTCCGGGACCAACTCGGCCCCGCCACCGGCCTGGCCGGCCTGGTTAACAATGCCGGCATCGCGCTGGGCGGCCCGCTCGAGCTGCTGCCGCTCGACGCCGTGCGACGCCAGCTTGAGGTCAACGTGGTGGGCCTTGTCGCCGCCACCCAGGCGTTCCTACCGCTACTGCGCCGCAGACACGCCACTGGACCAGGGCGGATCGTCAACATGGGCTCGGTCAGCGGGCGCCTGGCAGCGCCGTTCGCCGCCTCGTACGCCGCGTCCAAGTTCGCGCTCGAGGCGCTATCGGACTCGCTCAGAGTTGAGCTGCGGCCGTGGGGCATCCACGTTGCGCTGATCGAGCCGGGCCGAATCGCTACGCCCATCTGGGAGAAGTCGATCACCGCGGCCGAGGAGCAGCTCGCACACGCCGACCCGTCGGCGCTGGAACGCTACCGGCCGTCGCTGGAACGGGTGCGTGCCTACATGCGGCGCCTCGGGAGCAACGGTCTTCCGCCCGAGCGCGTCGCGGCGGCGGTCGAGCACGCCCTCACCGCCCCGCGCCCCCGCACGCGCTACCTTGTCGGCCGTGACGCCTGGGCACAAGCCCTTGTCGCGCGCTTCATCCCTGACCGACTGCGCGACGCGCTGATCGCCCGAGTCCTTGACCTCCCGCGCGGCCCAGGAAACGCTACAGCTCGCGTTGGCTGATCGATCTTCGCCGGGTCCAGCGTCCGGACTCTCGGAAACAGCCGGTCCCCGGCCCGATTGGCTCTGTGAAAAGCTCACAGTCGACTGTTACAACACGAGCCTGCCGTGAGCCGCGAGCGCCCAAACGGGGCCTCCGACCCAGAGGCGACGAGGGGGCCTGGCGCCCGCTTGCCCGCCGGCGACCAGCCCGCGTTGGGCGAGCTCATCGCCGACATCCGGCGGCGCGGCGACCACCTGGTGCGCGAGGGGGAGGCCCAGCAGGCCCGCGAGGTCGCCCGGCTCCTCGCGCTGCACGAGGCGGCCGTGGCACTCGCCGCCCCTGTCGCGCCCGAGCCCAACGCCGTGCGCGGTCTCTTCGCCACCGTCGTGCGCGCCGCCCGCGAGGCGCTCGGCGCCGCCTATGGTCGCCTCGTACTCATCGCCGACACCGCCTGGCACGACCTGCTGCTCATAGAGCCGCCGCACAAGGCCGTGACGGACGGCATCGCTGAAGGCGAGCCCCGAGAGAGCACTGCAAGGTCCGGCCAGCTCGCGCTGAGTCTCGGCGGGGAGGAAGGTCGGCCCACCCGGTGGACGTGGCTGCGTCCCGGCGGACCGTACTCCCACGTCATCGCCACCGGCGAGCCGGTCTACCTCCCGGACTTGCGCGCGGACGAGCGGTTCGGACCCCACCCCTACCGCCTGGCCCAGGGCGTCCATTCGCTCTCGGTCGTGCCACTCGTCGTGGCCGGGCGCGTGCTCGGCGCGCTCGCCGTCAACTACCGGGAGCCCACCGAGCTCGACGCCGATGACCGGCGTGCGCTCGATCTCTTCGCGGCGCACGCCGCCGCCGCCGTGGAGCGCCTCCGCGCCCGCCACGCCGAGTACCGCCGCGCCGCGCAGGCGGAGCGCATCACTCAGATCCTCGCCTCGGTCGCGGCCGCCACCGACCTCGTCGGCGCGCTCGAGGCCCTCGTCCGCGGCGCCGTCTCGCTCCTGGGCGGCACGATTGGCACGGCACGGGCCGTGGATCCCACGACGCGCGAGCACCTCGCAGCGGTGTCCCTCCAGGCGGACGGCGCCATCACCGTTAAGCAGCCCGCCGGCCCAGCCTGGCAGGGCGGCCTCACCGAGGCGATCGAGGCCGGCGGCCCCGCCATGCTGGTCGACGACTACTGGGCGCTCGATCCCAAGACCTACCCGCTCTACGAGCACATGCGGCGCAAGGGTCTCCGCTCGGCCGTCAACGTGCCCATTGACGCCAACGGGAAGCGCATCGGCAGCCTGGCCTTCGACCACCCCGAGCCCGGCTACTTCACCTCCACCGACCTCGCGCTCGCCGAGGCGCTCGCCGCCCACGCCGGCGCCGTGCTGGAGCGCATCCAACAGGAGACCGCCCGCCACGAGCGCGCGCGCCTCGACGGCGCCATGCTCGTCGCGCGCACCGTGGCGCACGAGATCAACAACGCCCTCAGCCCCATCGTCGGCTACGCCGAGCTGCTCGGCCAGCGTCCCGGTGTCGTGTCCGACCCGCCCGCTGCCGACTACGTGCGCCTGATCTGCGAGGCCGCCGAAGACGCCGCCGGCAAGGTCTCCCGCCTCCAGCGCATCGTCCGCCTGCGTGAAGAGCCCAGCCCGCTCGGCGCCGACCAGCCCATCCTCGACATGGACCGCAGCACCCAAGGCCCCCAGGCCTAGCGCCCACCGCCGTGCGGCGCGCCGCGCTACGCCGCCCCGTTCTCACGCTCGCGGATCATCGCGACGCACCCCGGCAGATCCGCCTCCGAGAGGCTGTGCATGATCAGGCCGTTCTCGTACCCGCTCTCGCGCAGCAGGCGCAGGTACAGCCCGTAGTCCAGCACGCCCCGCCCCGCCGGCGCATACCGACAGTGGGAGCCGCCCTCCGGTGGGGCCACCACGTCCTTGGCATGCGCCAGCGCGATGCGTCGGCCGAGCCGCCGAAACCCCTCGCGCAGTACGTCCCCCATCCGGGGCAGATCCGCTGGATAGAAGAAGTTCGCCGGATCGAACGTCACCCCCACCGCCTTCGATCCCACCGCCGCGATCAGGCGCTCCGCCTTCTCCAGCGTGTCGACGACGTTCGCCGTTTCGGGCTCGAACGCCATCACCACCCCCGCGCGCTCGGCGGCGCGCGCCATCTGCCCGGTGCGCTCGAGCAGCTCGTCCCACGCATCGGGGAGCTGGTTGCCGGGATGCGGGCGCCACATCGAGTCCGGGTTGCGCGTCCCCGTGCACGTCGTCACCACCCTCGTCTCGAGCCACCCGCACGCATCGCACAGCCGCGCAAACCGTTCCATGTTCTCGGCGAGCGCCGCCCGGTCCGGGTCGATCACGTTGAACGTGCCCGAGACAGCCGCGATACGCACGCCGGCGTCTCGAAAGACCCCCGCGATGCGTCGCGCCTCCCGTTCTGAAAGCCGCTCCGGCAGCGGCTCGAGCCCCGCCGATTCGAGACTGAGCTGCACCACTTCCAGCCCGTGCCCCGCGACTGCCCCTGCCACCTCCTCGATGCTCCCGCGCTCGACGTGGCGCGTCATGATTCCCAGCTGCAAGCGCTGCATCGCCGAACGATACCCGCCGCGCCTACACCGAGGCCGCGCCGTGACTGCGACCAGCCCTCAGCCGGGCGCCTCTGCCGGAGGCAGACCGATCAGCACCGTCGCGGCCGCTGAGAGCAGCGTCGGCCGCAGGCGTATTCTCAGCGGAGCACGAAGCGCGTTGGGGTCGCCGAGGCAGGCGGCACGTAGGTGATGGTGCCCAGCGCCGCGGTCGCGGTGGCCGGCGCCTTGGTCGGCGAAGGCGGGACCGGCGTTGGCGACGGCGGCACCGCGGTGGGCGACGGCGGCACGGCCGTTGCGGACGGCTGCGGCGTGGGCTCGGTGGGAACGGGAGTCGACGTGGGCGCCACCAGCTGTACCCGCGCGACCGTCGGGGCCGCGGTGGGCGTCGCTTGGACCACGGGCATGGCCTGCACCCGCGGTGCCGCCGCCGCCGGCGCCACCGCCAGCGTGGCCGGAGCGGACTGCGTGATGATCATCGGCTCCGTCGGGAAGATCGCGATCATGTCCAGCTCGCCACCGCCCGTCGCGCTGTGGCCGCCACCCGCCCCCACGCTGTTGGCGTAGCGCAGCCCGGGCACGACGCGCGGCGTCGGATCGAAGGTCGAGCCGTCCGGCGCGGCGCGCCCCAGCTGGCCGCGGTCGTTGGCGCCCCAGGAGGTCACCGAGCCGTCGAAGCTGAGCGCCAGCGTGTGCATCGCCCCCGCGACGATCTGCTTGGTGCTGCCGAAGCCGCCCATGTCCAGGCCGATCACCTTCGCCGCCGGGAAGTGACGGCTCCACGTCGTACCGTCCCCCAGCTGCCCCTGCGAGTTGTCGCCCCATGCCAGTACGGGGCCGATCGACGGCCAGGCGACGCTGTGCTTCCCGCCCGCCGCCGCGCCAATCACTGCCGGAATGCCGGTCACCGCGCGCGGTGTGAGACGGCACCAGCACTTCGGGTCCAGTTCCTCTTCGCCGCCCAGCTGGCTGTCGTTATCCGAGCCCCAGGCCCACAGCTCGCCGTTCTTGGCCACCGCCAGGCTGTGCTCCGCTCCCGCAGCGATCGCCGCCGCGCCATCCCACTCCGGAAGCTGGACCAGCTCCGGAGTGTAGTGACGCCACACGTGCCCCACCACATCGCCGTCCCGGTCGTAGTCCGGGTGGAAGCCGATACCCAGTTGGCCATAGCGGTTCTTCCCCCAGGCGAAGACGCGGCCGTTCTCGATCAGCGCCAGGCTGTGGCCGCCGCCCGCGGCGATGGCGACGACGTCGAGCAGGTAGGGCACGCGAAGGGGCAGCGGCGCGTGGGCGTCCTGCCAGCCGTCGTCCAGCCCCTCCTTGTCCAGGCAGGGCAGGATGCAGCCGAGCCCCTCCGGCGACGCGGCGGGTAGATCGTCTACGAAACCGGTGCCCAGCTCGCCCCAGCCGTTGGAGCCGAAGGACCAGACCGTGCCATCCTCTAGCAGCGCCAGCGAGTGGGCACCGCCCGCGGCGATTGCCGTGGCCTTGCCGGGCAGGATGGCGCGCACGGGCGTATCGCGCACGCAGCGCCAGCCGTCGCCGAGCTGGCCGGAGCGGCCATCGCCCCAACCCCACACCTCGCCGTTGGCGTGCAGCGTCAGCGTGTGGGCGCCGCCCAGTGCGACCGCGACAGCGCTCTGAACGGGGCCGCGCTCGCCGTCGGGCTCGGCGGCGACCCGGGGGCAGGTGCCGTCCTCCACGGGGGCGGCGGGACCGCCCGGACGCCACGTAGCGGGGGCGGGCCAGCGACGGTCAACCGTGGTGCCGTCCGATAGCTGCCCCCACTTGTTTGCGCCCCAGGTGAGAACGCCGCCCTCCAGGATGGGGAGCGGCGCCGCGGCCGGGGACGCAGGTGGGGCGGCGCTGCCCGTCGCGGCGGGGAGAGCGCCGGCCATCAAAGCCAGGACCAGCACGGGAGCGCCACCGCGCTTGCCGGCCGCCGCCGCAAGCCGGCTCAGCCCCTTGACCGGTCCGTGGATCCGCTCCAGTTGCTCGCGACGGGCGCGGCGCTTGGCGTAGGCAGCCGGCTCCTCGCGTAGGCTGACACGGTCGATCACGTCCACGCCGGCGGCGCGCAACTGGCCAAGCACCTCGCCGTAACGCGGGTCGTGGATGGTGATGGAGATGCGCCGCTTGCCCTCGCGGTCGGTCACCACCGCGTGCATGGCGCGGCCGGAGTTGCTGGAGTACGTGTCGACGTAGGCCTCGCCGACCTCCGAGAACGGGATACGCACTACACCTCCGCTCAGCTTCCTGCCCTGGATGCTAGTGGCGTCGACGCGCACGTCGCGCGTGCCACTCCGGTTCATGCGCCTGAAGACCAGCGCCAGGAAGACCGCCTGGAGCGGGAGGACGAAGAACACCAGATACGTGACGTAAGGAGGTAGTGCGCCTTCGAGGCCGGGCATCGAGTGGGGAGACTAGCCGGCCGAAGGCGCGGTCATGACGTCCGGCGCGGGCATCGCATTCACCCAGGCCGGGACCGCCTTGTAGACCTGGACGCGGTAGTTGTAGTGGTCCGCCACGACCACCTCGCCGCGCCCATTCACCGCCAGGTGGCGGGGCTGCGCGAACTGGCCGGGTAGGTCGCCGATGCCGAACCGCTCGCACGACATGTCGTCGCCCGCCGAGCAGCGCCCCCACTGCACCAGCGGCTCGCCGGAGGGCGAAAGCTTCTTGATGCGCTGATTGTCCGTGTCGGCGACGTAGACGTTCCCCTCTGCGTCCGCGGCGACCCCGTTGGGGTTGTCCAGCTGGTGGGGCGCCTCACCCGGGCTTCCCCACTGCGCCATCGGCGCGCCCGTCGGCGACTCCTTGACGATCTTGTTCTTCGACTCGGCCAGCAGGATGTTGCCGGCGGCGTCGAGCGAGACGCCCATGATCGCCGACTCGGGGACGGCGGGTCCCCACTTGGCCATCAGCGGGCCGCTCGCGGAAAGCTTCTTGACCCCCTGGTAGCCATCGCCCGCGACGATCGTGCCGGCGGAATCGACGGCCACCACGACGTTGCCGTTGAAGGCCGCGTCGTCGGGGAGGACGTGGCAGGTGACCTTGACGTTGGCGCAGCCGAACCTGTCCGCCCACACCGCC
>DASTZM010000568.1:0-2770 GCA_035764305.1 Chloroflexota bacterium
CCCCCCGCGTGGCCGAGGTCAACCCCATCGGCGCGGGAGACGCGTTCACCGCCGCGCTCGCCGCGGCGCTTGAGGGCGGCGCGCCACTGCTCGACGCCGCCGTCGCCGCGACGGCCGCCGCCGCCGCGAGCGTCGAAATGCCGCTACCAGGTCAGCTTGACCCCGAACGGATGCGGTCGCTGCTACCGCTCGTCACGTCCAGTCCGAGCAGGTGGGGAGCGCAGCCCTAGGCGCCCGCGGTGTCGTGGCTGCGGAGCCAGTCTTCGTTCAGGGAATAACCCAGCCCGGGCTTACCGTTCAGCACGAGGTGACCTTCCTCGACCCGGTACGGCTCGTCGAGGAGCTTTGCATGCGCCTCTATCAGGGGGTGCGAGTGTTCGAGGCGGTAGAAGTTGGGGATCGACGTCACGACGTGCCCGGCGGCGATCAACTCGAGCGGTCCCATCGGCACGACGTGCGGCGAGATGGGGACGTTGAACACCTCCGCCAGGGACGCAATCTTCTTGGCTTCTGAGATGCCGCCGGTCCAGACCGTGTCCGGCATGAGGTAGTCGGCCAGGCGGTTCTGGAGGACGGGGAGAAAGTCCCAGCGGGTGCGCAGGCGCTCGCCCACGGCGATCGGGCAGGCGGTGTGCTCGCGGACGGTGCGCAGGGCGTCGATGGACTCGGGCGGGACCGGCTCCTCGAGCCACGCGATGCGGCTGCGCTCGTAGAGTGTGTTGGCCAGGCGGATGGCGGTGGGGACGTTGTAGTGCCCGTGCGCGTCGATCAGGATCTCGAAGCGCGGACCGACCGCCTCGCGCACCGCCGCGACCACGTCGTAGCCGAGCTGCTCCCCGGCTTCGGAGATCTGGCCCGCTTCATAGCGGCGGTGGAACGGCCGCATCTCGAAGAAGGGGTCGAGCTTGCAAGCGCTGTGGCCAAGCGGGACAAGCTTCTCCCGCGCCGCGGCGGCGTACGCTTCCGGCGCGGTGCCGGCGCCCTGGAACCACGAGTTGCTGTACAGGGCGATGCGGTCGCGGAATCGTCCGCCCAGGAGGTCGAAGACCGGTCTCCCCGCGGCCTGACCCTTGATGTCCCAGAGGGCGATGTCTATCCCGGCGGCGACCGCCGTGCCGAAGCCGCGCGAGCCAAAATAGGTGTACCGGCGGAAGATCGCGTGCCATATGGGGTCGATGTCCGAAGCGTCGCGGCCGACGAGGTCGGCGCGCAGGTCCAGCAGCGCGGCGCGGACGCTCTCCGCAGTGCCGGCCGCGTTGCCGCCCGATTCGCCCCACCCGGTGATGCCCTCGTCCGTGTCCAGCCGCACGAAGATCCAGTGGCCGTCGGAGGGCCGTGGCACGACGTACGGGGTCACGTTCGTGATCTTCATCGGCCGACTCGTGCGACGATCTCGTCGGCGAGGCGGGGGATGATGTCTTCGGGATAGGGATGGGTGAGCATGAGGATCAGGTGGGTGGCGCCGGCGTCGACGAGTGGCTTGAGCGTCTTCACGGTCGCGGAGAGGTCGTCGTAGCTCACGCGAGTTTGGACGGACAGCTCGATCTGCGACGGGTCGCGGCCGATGGCGGCGCAGTGCTCGTGGAGCACGCGCACCTTGTGGCGGAACGTGTCCGGGTCGTTGCTCGTGGAGTTCCAGATGCCGGCGTAGCGAGCGGCGACGCGGAGCGTGAGCTGCTCGCCTCCGCCGCCGATGACGAACGGTGGGTGGGGCTTCTGGACCGGCTTTGGCTCGAGACGCGCGTCCTGGAGTTGGTAGTAGCGTCCCTTGAAGGTGGTGAGGTGGCGCGTGAACAGTCGGCGGGCGATCTCGCACCCCTCACGGAGGCGCCGGATGCGCTCGGCGGGGGCGTACAACGGGATCCCCATGCTCTGGTGCTCGTACTCGTTCCAGCCGGCGCCGATGCCGAAGTCGAGGCGCCCGTTCGAGATGACGTCCACGGTGGCGGCCATGTGCGCGTGCACCGCGGGGTGGCGGTACGTGTTGCCGGCCACCATCAGTCCGAGCCGTAGGCGCGTGGTCTGCGCCGCGAGCGCAGCGAGGAGAGTCCAGCCCTCGAAGCACGGACCGTCCAACGATCCCTGAATGGGCGACATGTGGTCGAAGAGCCACGCGTGCTCGAAAGCGCGCGTGCGGTCGGCCTCCTGCCAGACCTTCAAGAGGGCGTCATACGTCGTGTGCTGTGGGGCGGTCTTGATTCCCCAGCGGAGCGCGGGCATGGGGCGAGGATAGCCCGCGCGAGGGACCGGTCACAGCGGTCGGGACCCTGCGCAACACTCCGGCCGTTCCAGACGGGAGGTGTGACGTGAGCGGCGCTCGGCTGGAGTTGACCCGAGGGCAGATCCTGGCGTTCCGGCGTCGGGTCGGGGCGCTCGACGAGCGGCTGCCGCGCGGGCCGGCCTCGCTGCGTCGAGCGGCATGGGTAGGCCTGCAGGACAGCATGCCCCGCGCGGCACTCCTCTCGATTCACGCGCGGGTGGAAGGCACGCAGCCGTCGACGTGGGAAGACCCGACGCTGGTGCAGCTGTGGGGACCACGCTACAGCGCGTACGTTGTGGCCCGGCGCGACGTGGCGCTGTTCACGCTCGGGCGGCTGCCGGACGACGACCGGTCGCGGCGGACCGCGATCGACGTCGCCGCGCGCGTCGGTGCGATCCTTGGCGACGCGCGGATGAGCGATGCCGAGGTGGCCCGGGCGCTGGGCGATCACCCCAACAAGATGCGGTACGCGGCGCCCACCGGGACGGTACTGATCAGGTGGGACGGCGC
>DASTZM010000569.1:0-12380 GCA_035764305.1 Chloroflexota bacterium
CTCCTGGTCGATCAGATCCGTCGCCGGCACCAGCCCCGCCTCCATCAGCTCGCGGTGGTAGTCGTCCTCGTATCGTCCAGGCCCGTTCTGCTCCGCCAGCTCCAGGGCCTCAAAGCCCACGTCCAGGTATGTCGGCGTGAAGTGCATCTTCCCCACCCCCCGCGTTCGATACCCCGCCTCCCGCAGCCGGCGCGGAAACGTCGGGATGTCCGGCGTCAGCGTGCATCGGTTGGTCCACCCGCCATGCTGGTGCACGTACAGCCCCGACAGCAGCGAGTACCGGCTCGGCGTGCACACCGGCAGCGGGCAAAACGTCGTCGGAAACCACACCCCGTCCCGCGCCAGCCGGTCCAGGTGCGGCGTCTTCACGTCCGGGTTTCCCTGCCCCCCGAGCCCCAGACAGTCCCACCGAAACTGGTCCGTCATGATCACCAGGACGTTGGGGCGCTCTTCTTTGGTCACGCCGTCACGATACAGATTCGCCGTGTAGCATCCGCGCCGTCATGGTTCTTGGTGCGCGCCCCTTGATGCCCCCCGGCCAGCCCTTCGAGATCGAGCGTCCCGCCACCGGCAGACCGCACGAAGGAAAGGTCCTCGCCGCCATCCAGGCCCACGCCGACGACGTCCCGTTCTTCTGCGGCGGCACGGTCCGCAAGCTGGTCGACGAGGGATACACCGCCTACCTCATCCAGACCACCAACGACGACAAGTGCGGCCCCACCCCCAGCCTCGGCGAGACCGTCCTCTCCAACGAGCGCGAGGTCGAGACCATGGCCCGCGCCCTCGGCTTCAAAGCCATCTACAACCTCGGTTACCGCAACCACTTCCTCGACGGCGAATCGGTCCTCGAGCTGCGCTGCCGTCTCGTCTTCCTCATCCGCGCCCTCAAAGTCGACACCATCCTCACCTTCAACCCCCGCGCCGAGGGTGAGCGCAACCCCGACCACTGGATGACCGGCCAGGCCGCCGAAGCCGCCTCCTGGATGGCCGGCATGAACAAGGACTACCCCGAGCACCTCGCCGCCGGCCTCGCTCCCCACGGCGTAAAAGATCTCTACTTCTGGGTCGCCCGCCACGACCAGCCCTGCAACCGCGTCGTCGACGTCGGCGCCCAGGTCGACGCCATGGTCGAAGCCATGAGCGCCAACAAGTCCCAGGGCCCCGCCGGCTCGTCCGGCTCCAGGCTCCGCGCCCGCCTCGCCCGCCAGGGCAAGCGCCTGCCGCAGCTCGAGGAGCACGGGAGCGACGACGAGTCCGTCGACCGCGCCTACGTCCGCCTCTTCCTTCTGAAATCCTTCCGCGAGCTCGGCCAGCAGCATGGGCTCGAGTACGCCGAGCCCTTCTACTACGTCCGCCCCGCCGACGCCTCACGCATCGCCCGGGACGTCGACGCATTCGTCGCCCGGCATTCTGTGCCGCTATCGTAGGCGTCCACGAGAACGAGAACCACCATGACTCAAGCTTCCTCCCAGAGCAGCGCCCCCCGCGGCCAGGTCCTCCGCTCCGCCGAGTTACCCGTCATCGACCGCGCCCGCGGCGTCAAGACCCAGCCCCTCGTCATGGGCGAGCGCGGCAGCACCAGCCTCACCATGGGCATCAGCACCTTCGAGTCGGGCTCCGTCATTCCGCTCCACTCCCACAACGTCGAAGAAGCCATCACCATCCTGGAGGGCGAGGCCATCGCCATCATCGAAGGCCGGGAGTACCCCGTTCGCCCCTACGACACGACCTTCGTCCCGCCCGGAGTCCCGCACCACTTCCGCAACGAGTCCGGCAAGGTCATGCGCTTTCTCTGGGTCTACGGCGGCGCCGACGTCACCCGCACCTACGCCGAGACCGGCCAGACCGTCGAGCACCTCTCCGCCGAAGACATCCGCATCGCCACCCACGGCAAGTAGCCAGTGTCTTCCCCCACCAAACCCAACATCCTCGTCATCATGTCTGACGAGCACGCCCCCCACTTCTCCGGTCTCTACGGCCACCCCATCGTCCAGTCGCCCAATCTCGACGCCCTCGGACGCTCCGGCGTCACGTTCGACAATGGCTACTGCAACTCCCCCCTCTGCGTCCCCTCCCGCGCCAGCTTCGTCTCTGGCAAGCACGTCCACCGCGTCGGCGCCTACGACAACGGCGCCCCCTTCCCCTCGGAGACCGTCACCTTCCCCCACCTCCTCCGCCTCGCCGGCTACGAGTGCGTGCTCGACGGCAAGATGCACTTCGTCGGCCCGGACAAGCTCCACGGCTTCGACCGGCAGCTCACCCGGGACGCCCGCGGCGCCGGCGTCGTCACTGGCCGAGAGTGGGCCCACACCGACGAAGACCACCCTCGCGGCGGCCAAAACGCCCGCCGCCGCATCGAAGAAGCCGGTCCCGGACGCGCCCACCACCTCGACTTCGACGACGAGGTCGAGGCCGCCGCCCTCGACTGGCTGCGCCAGCCCGCCCGCAAGGACGGCCCCTGGTGCCTCGTCGCCTCGTTCCTCTGCCCCCACTTCCCCCTCGTCGTCCCCGAGCCCTACTTCTCCCGCTACTACCCCAACAACGTCGACATGCCCTCCATCCCCCCGGGGCACCTGGACGGACAGCACGCCGCCCACTCGCGCGTGCGCAAGACCTTCGTCCTGGACGACATCCCCGAAGAGCGCGTCCGCGTCGGCCGCGCTGCCTACTACGGCCTCATCAGCTACCTCGACGACAAGATCGGCCGCCTCCTCGCCGCGCTGCGCGAGACCGGACAGCTCGAGAACACCGTCGTCGTCTACACCGCCGACCACGGCGAGCTCGCCGGCGAGCACGGCCTGTGGTGGAAGAACTCCTTCTACGAGCACGCCTCGCGCGTGCCCATCCTCTTCTCCTGGCCCGGGGTCATCCAGCCCAACCAGCGCTTCGCCGGCGCCATGTCCAACGTCGACGTCGCCCGCACGCTCGTGCACATTGCCGCCGGCGACGACCCCGCTCCCTTGGAGGGCACCTACGACTGGGACGGTGAAACGCTCCTGCCGCTTCTCCGTGGCCTCGGCACCGCGTCAGACGCGCACGTCCGCGACGCCTGGAAAGACGAGGCCATCGTCGAGTACTTCGGCCACGCCACCAACCGCGTCCACCGCATGATCCGCACCGGCCGCTGGAAGTACGCCTACTACCATCGCGAGGGCGCCGAGCTGTACGACCTCCAGCACGATCCCACCGAGCTCGTCAACCTCTCCGGCACCCCCGATCTCGCCGGCCTCGAAAGTGCCCTCCGCCGCCGCCTCCTCGCCGGGTGGGATCCCGACGAGATCGATCGCCAGGTCCGCTCCAGCCAGCGTGCCCGCCGTGCCATCGCCGCGGCCACCGGCGCGCGCAACAGCGGCGAATGACCACCGCACCCCTCCGTCCACCCAACATCGTCGTCATCCTCGCCGACGACCTCGGCTACGGCGACGTCTCCTGCCAGAACTTTGACGATGGCGACTCGCCAAAGGTGCCCACCCCCCACTTCGACCGCCTCGCCTCCCAGGGCATGCGCTTCTCCGACGCCCACTCCGGTTCCGCCGTCTGCACCCCCACCCGCTACGGCCTCCTGACCGGACGCTACGCCTGGCGCACCCGCCTCACCCGCGGTGTCCTCTGGGGCTACGACCAGCCGCTGATCGACGACAACCGCCTCACCCTCCCCCAGCTCCTCAAGCGTCATGGCTACGCCACCGCCGGAAACGGCAAGTGGCACCTCGGCCTCGACTGGACTCTCCGCGCCGGCGCCACGTCCAACGAGGACGTCGACTACTCCATCCCCTTCCGCCACGGCCCCACCAGCCTCGGCTTCGACCGCTACTTCGGCATCCCCGCCTCGCTCGACATGGACCCCTACGTCTACATCCGCGACGACCGCCTCGAGTCCCTCCCCACCGAGCGCATCGCCGGCTCCCCCCGGCCCGCCTTCTACCGCGGCGGCCCGATCGCCCCCGGCTTCAGCATGGAAGGCGTCATGCCCCGCCTCACGTCGGAGGCCGTCTGCTTCATTGAAGATCGCAAGCAGCGCCCTGACGAGCCGTTCTTTCTCTACTTCCCCACCACGTCACCCCATACGCCCCACGTCCCCAACCGCCCGTTCCACGGCCGGAGCGCCTCCGGGATCTACGGAGACTTCGTCGTCGAGTGGGACGACGCCGTCGGCCAGGTTCTTCGCGCGCTCGACGACGCCGGCCTCGCCGAGAACACCCTCGTCATCGTCACCAGCGACAACGGCGCCGACCTGCGCGGTGGGCAGCCCGAGCACGGTCACGACTCCAACGGCCACCTCGCCGGCCAGAAGGCCGACATATGGGACGGCGGCCACCGCATCCCCTTCGCCGCCCGCTGGCCCGGGACGATCCCCGCCGGCACCGTCTGCAACCAGACTATCTGCCTCACCGACCTCATCGCCACCTTCGCCGACCTCCTCGGCTCACCCTTCTCCCCCACCGACGGGCGCGCTGAGGCGCCCGACAGCGTCAGCTTCCTCCCCGCGCTGCGCGGACAGCGCATCGAGCGCGACTCCCCACCCCTGCGCGACCTCACCGTCCACCACGCCGCCGACGGCATGTTCGCCGCCCGCAGCGGCCCGTGGAAGCTCGTCCTCGGCCATGGCTCGGGCGGCTTCTCACGCCCGGTCCGCCTCGAGCCCGCTCCGGGCGACCCACCCGGCCGCCTCTACCACCTCTGGGACGACGTGCAGGAAACCACCAACCTCTGGACCGAGCGTCCCGAGATCGTCGCGCAGCTCACCACCGCGCTGGAAAGAGAAAGAGCCCGGTAGCGCGCCTTTGCGCTACCGGGCTCTCTCCGGGTGTTCTGCGTTGGCTGACTAGCGGCCCGTCGTGCCACCCGTCGTGCTGCCGCCCGTGGTGCCACCGGTCGTACCGGAGCCACCCGTGGTGCTGCCACCAGGCGGGTTGTTCGTCGTCACGTTCACGTTCGTCGAGCCGCCCGCCGGAGCGACCGGTCCGAACCAGCCGGACTGGGTGAACGCCCACCACGCGACCAGCGCCAGGAGCGCCAGCCCCAAGAGCAATCCCAGGATCATGCCCAGGCCGGTGCCGGACTCGCGCTCGACCACCGTCCCGCCGCCGGGATTCACGTTTACCTGACCCATCGATAACCTCCTTGGTCCTCGGTCAATTGGTCTGCATGGCTAGGTAACGCAAGTTGCGTGCCGTTGCCCATGCGTTACCGTAATGCCTGCATGACATCGTCAACCCCGTCTTCAGCAGCCGGAACCAAGCCCCAGGTGGGCTGCCACCTGATCGTCTTCCGCGGCAAGCAGGACGAGGATCTGGACGCCGTCCTGAAGGACGTCCAGGCCGCCGGCTTCGACGGCGTCGAGGCGCGCATCCTGGCCGGCGGCGACCCCAAAGCCGCGCGCGCCAAGCTCGACGAGTTCGGCCTCCGCCAGGGCAGCATGTCCACCAGTTACGCCATGCTCGACGAGCTCGACAAGTCGATCGAGTACGCCACCGGCGTCGGCGCCAGGTTCATCATGGTCTCCGGCGTGGGTGACCACCAGACCGAGGGCCTCCGCGCCTACGAGAAGTCCGCCGACCGCTTCAACGAGGCCGGCCGCAAGTGCAAGGCCGCCGGCATCCAGTTCTGCTACCACAACCACTCCTGGGAGTTCCAGACCTACTCCCGCGCCTCCGGCGAGGCCGTCGACCACGGCACCCCCGGCAGCGTCAACGGCCTCGAGCGCCTCCTCGAGCTGACCGACAAGGACCTGGTCAAGGGCTGCTTCGACGTCTACTGGATCCAGCACGGCGGCGAGAACCCCGCCTCCTTCTTGGAGAGGTACCGCGACCGCGTCGGCTACCCCCACTTCAAGGACATGAAGTACCTCGGCGAAGAGCCCCGCCGCAAGGGCCGCCTCAACCGAGAGGAGGCCACCTTCGTCGAGCTCGGCCGCGGCGAAGTCGACCTCAAGGCCGTCTGGGACGTCCTGAAGCCGCTCCACCTCCCCTGGGTCGTCTACGAGCAGGACCGCTCCGAGCTCCCCCCCGGCGAAGCCGCCAAGATCAGCCGCGACCATCTCAAGACCACCGTCGGCATTTAGGGAGCAGCGGCCCACCGCTAGTAGTGCTTCGCGATCTCTCGGTAGATCGCCACCAGCTCTTTCTCGTTCTGCCCCTTCCAGAAGCGTCCATGCGCCGCGTCGGAAATGCGCCTCAGTACTCGCTCGTCGGCGTCGCTCCCAATCGCAATCGTGTGGACCTGGATCCCCCTCGGGTCGTTCTCGGTCGGTCGCAGCGCGTTCTCCAGCATCGTCAGTGTGCGTTTGCTGCTCTCGTCTCGCCCGTCTGAGAGCACGACGATGCCGTACCTGTATCCGCGCCCCAGCTCCTGCCGGCGCGCTCCCACGCGCTCGTACGCTTGCAGAACGGCGTCATACAGTGCCGTGCCGCCCGACGCACCGATCGCGCTGATCTCCTCGGCCAGGCGCTCGCCCACCTCCGCGTTGCGTCCGTTCGTCCCCGGGTACACCGTGTCGTCGAAGGGCATCCACAGGAGGATGTCCTCCCGATTCATCTCCCGCACGAACTCGTTGGCGCCCCTGCTCGCCGATCGGATCTTCCCGTTTGACTGCATGCTTCCCGACTTGTCGAAGACCAGCGCCACCACAGCGTGCTTCCGTACCTCCTGCCACACCTCGCCTATGCGCTCGACGACGGCAGCGTCGGGCACCTCGAGCGGGACCAGCCGCGCGTCGGGATTGGCGCCAAAGGCGGACGCAATCGGCGGCGCCAGGCGCACCGCTGCGTCCGCGGGACGCAGCCCGCCCGCCACGATGCGCTCCTGCTGATCACGACCCAGGAGGAACGCACGCAGAAGCCTGGCGCCGGCGGCTTGCTCCACGGTCACCCACGGCGCACCGTCGAGCACGGCGTAGGGATGGCCCACCAGCATCGTCCCGTCCTGCGGGTACACCGCCACGATCGGCTCTCGCAGGTCCTTGGCGAACTTCTGGTTCAGCTGAATGACTTCGCTCTCCCACGTCAGCGCCACGTCGAGGTAGTCCGGACCTCCTTGGATCATCCGCTCCAGGAGCCAGTCCGACTTCTTGCCGCTGTGTACCTTCGCGGTCTCGACTGCGCCGATCAACTCGCCACAGCCCGTGTGCGGTCCCACGTCCTCCATCTCCAGCCCGCCGGTCTTTCCCGCGCCGACCAGGCACATCGCCACAACGCCCAGCGTTCCGGAGTTGCTCTCGCCGAAATACGAGTAGCCGAGTTTCAGCTGGTGCCATTCGGGCTTGCCGACCAGGCTCCACCCGGCGGGATCGGACGCGATGTCGCGAATTCGCTGCCAGGTGCACTGCGCCTGCGCGGCCGGCCAGCAGCCGAGCGCCCTCGCGCGGGATTGCCACATCGCCAGCACCAGCGGTGTCCGCGCCAGCACTGGGGCTTCGTCGCGCACGATCGAGGTCCCGCTGAATGTGCGCCACTCGCGCTGGAGTTGCGCCACCCAGGACTCCTCACCCGGCGAGATGACCGTTGGTTTGATCTTGCCTGCCAGGGTGTCCGTCACCATCGTCCCCGAGCGGTAGTCGGCCCTCTTGCCGTCGATTTCCTCTTGGAGCACCTCCACCACAACCGGCCGGCCGCCCACTTGGAGCGCCGCCTGACCCGCCGACGCGGCATTGAACGCGCTTACGGCGGCGTGCAGCCACTCCTGCTTCGTGCTCGAGCTGGCGATCGAGACTTTGATCGCCCCACCCGATCGACCGGCGAGCTGCGGCTCGGACGGTCCGGCCGGCGCGACGCTGGGCCCACCCCGCGCACGCAGCGCGGAGAACGTGACCAGCGCAATCAGCGCCGCGCCCGCCGCCCACATCCAGATCGGTCTACCTTCCATGCTTTCTCGTTCCTTTCTTGACCTACGTTGTGAGCGTTGACCGAGTCGGCTGGCGATCGGGCTGGTCGCGCACCCACTCGCGAATTGCTTCTTCGGCAGCCTCGCGTCGAGCACTGACCACCCGGCGCAGCCGCGTCAGCGTCTCGCCCGCTCGCTGCGTGACGTACGCCGATTGCACGACGTCGCCCGCGCGCCGCTCGAGCTGCGCGACCCGCAAGAGCAGCTCCTGCAACTGCCGACCTACCTGGCCGACCAGCTCGCGCGCCCCATCCACTTCACGCTCCACGGCATCCCGTGCGTCGTCGCCCGTAGCGCGTGCACCCGCCGCATGCTCCCTTCCCTTGAAGTGCGCGGTTCCTGACCTCTCGATGACGCGCATGACCCTGGCCAGTTCCTGCGCTTGCAGCACCGCCTGAGCCTGAAGCGCCACCAGCTCGTCGGCGTCCGCCAGCGCCTGGTCGAGGCTCGGCTCCATGCCAGGCACGACGCTGATCTCAATCGCCTTGACCGCAATTTCGGCAAAGAGGCAGACGCTCGCCTCAACCGCCTCGCGCAGCGTGTCGTCGCCGATCCCATCGGTCCGGACCCGCCGCGCGGCGTATGACCGCAGGACGAGGCGATGCGGGGCAGTGCGCCTCAGCTGGTCCCGCACTATCAGCACCCCGAGAGTGCCGGCCAGAATCGTCCACGCGACGGCGAGCGCAGGCTCAGGCCAGACCAGGGTCAGCGCGCCCGCGCCGAGCACCCACAGAAAGATCAGTTGCGCTCCCTGACCATGGACGAGCGTGTGTCGGACCACGCCGCGGGTGACCACCCGCCGCAGCACGGCGCACGTCGGGCTAGCCTCGTTCATCGGGCGCCACCGGGTGCCACCCCGCGTCCAGCTCGGGGCGTCCGCCCATCTGCCCCCTACGTGACGCTGGCCTCCAGCCGGTCAGCCGCATCGCTCGCCCTCCTCCGGTCTGTGTGTTTCGGCCGACTACCTCGGCCGATCACCACACTACGGCGGCGCCCAGAGCGACGCATCCCGGCAACCATGTATGTCGCCCGAATGAGGGAAACCATGTACGCCCCCTCACCCTCGAAGAGGCGGCGAACCGACGTTTCGCGACCGACCCCCAATGCCGGCCACGCAAAGAGGCCCGCTGCGACGACGCAGCGGGCCCCTCGATGCGCCGGCCCGCGGAAGCGCGGGCCGGATCGTACGCGTGAGCGCTTACTTGCTCTTTTTCGCCTGGCCGGGGTTCGCCGTGGCCGCTGCGCTCGCCGCCTCAGCTGGCCGGTGCGCCGCCGACTTGCCGTGCTCGGCAGCCCGCCCCGCGGCCTGGGAGGTATTGGCGGAGGTCGCCTTGCTCGCCTGCGCCGCCGCCCTCGCGTTGGCATTCGCGTTCGCTTCGCCAGCGTTCTGCGCCGTGCTCTGCGTCGCCGTCGTCAGCGCCGGGGCGTGCCCCGAAACGATCGCCCCCAGGTTCGTCGTGTGCGCGCTCTCGATCTCACCCGACAGCGCCTTCTGCGCGTCCGCCAGCGAGGTCTTGCCCAGCGCGAACGCCTTCGCGATCTCGCCGTAGCCGTAGCCCTGCTCGTGCAGCGCCTCGACTACCTTCAGATCGACCTTGTAGTAGCTCGCCAGCGCCGCCGCCACCTCGTTGGTGTGCTCCGCTTCGGTGTCCGAGCTCTCGTGCTTCACCGCCGCCGCGTTCGTCGCCTGCAGCGGCGTCTGCGCGGCCGCCTGCGTCGCGTGGCCCGACGACTTCGCCTCAGACGCGTTCGCCGCGCCGGCCGAGCCGTTCACCGCGGCGCTCACGGCTTCCTTCGCGTGCGCGTTCGCCTTCGCCGCCAGATCCGGCGAGCTCCCGTGCTCCGCCTTCGCCTTCTCGGTCGCCGGCGCGTGCGCCTCACGCGCCGCCTCTGCCTTCTCCGCCGCTGCCGCGGCCGCACCGTGGACCACGTCGCCCAGCGGCGCCGCCGCCACCATCGATGCACCCGACACGGCCGTGGCCACCGCTCCCGCGATCAGCCACCCGGTCGCCTTTGAAAGAATCACCGTTCTGCTCTCCTTAACACGCTGCTGCGCTTGACGCGCGGCTATCTCGTCAATCCATAACGCCACCGAGCCCCGAAAGATAGGGCCGTAACAATTCCCGCCCCTACCCACCTCCGCACCGGTGTGCTAGTCTGCGCCCCGTGGCGCGCTACGTCGTGCGCTCGATTTCGCCCGGCGCCCTCGTCGTCCCGGGGGCCGCCGCCGGCGCCCTCCTGTCCGTTGTCCCCAGCCTGCTCGTCGCCTACGCCGCGGTCACCGCCGTCCACGCCGCCCACACCACCTTAGAGTCCTGGCGCACCGTCCGCCTCCCACTCCCACCACCACTCCCTTCCCCCACCGCGGACATGGTCGACCTCCTCCGCCTCACCACCTGGCTCGCCACACTCCGCGCCTGGGACGCCTCACCGCCACTCCTCTTCCTCGCCATCGCTGGCGCCGCCCTTCTGCTCGGCGCCGCCGCCGGCGCACTCGGCGGGCTTCTCGCGGCTCTCGTTTTCAACGTCGGTGCTGCCGGTGGTGGCATCGTCGTCGACCTGGCCCCGAACCCGGATCCCCGCTGAGCCCTGCAGCTCCTCACCGGCTTGTACGGTCTTCCGCGCCCAACGTATGCTGCACCGCACGCGGCTTGGCCACGTGGCCCGGCACGGCCAGAAAGGAACCCCATGCACCCTTGCCAGTCCGTCCGCCCGCATCGCTCCCTTCCGTTTGCCCGGCGCCGGCTCCTCGGCTCCGCCGCCGGCGTGGGCGCCTTCAGCCTTGCCGCCTGCGGCGCACCCGCGGACTCGGGAACCGCACCGGCCGCCAACCTGCCGCCCGTGACACTCAGCTTCCTGATCAAGAACCGCAGCTCGCCCGCGGCCGAAGACGTACTCCGCAAGCTTTTCGCCGACCAGAACCAGCAGAACCCCAAGACGCAGGTCACCATCGAGCTCGTCGCCGCCGACGCGGTGCTGCCCCAGCTGACCACTCGCGCCGCGTCGGGCCAGCCCCAGGACTTCGTCGAGAGCGGCGGCTTCGCCTGGGTGGGGATGGCCGAGCAGAAGTACTTCGCCGAGCTGACGCCACTCTTCAAGCGCGACAAGATCGAGCCGGCCAAGCTGTTCCTTCCCGAGGCGGTGTCGATCAACAGCAAAGAAGGCAAGCTGTGGGGCTGGCCCAGCAGCGTCTCCGCCGACGCCATCGCCTACAACATGGACCTCTTCGACGCTGCCGGCCTCAAGTACCCGCCGGTCAACCCGGACGACGCGAGCTGGACGATGGAGAAAGTCCTGGAGTACGCCCAGAAGCTGACCAAGGGCCGCGACCAGCTCGGCATCGGCAACGCGCTGGGGCTGGACTTCTGGACCGCCGGCACCTTCTTTGGCCAGGGCCCGTGGGACGACGCCGCGCGCAAGGCACAGACCAACACGCCCAACTACATCAACGGGCTGCAGTTCGCGCTCGACCTGCGCGACAAGCATCGCCTGGTCCCCACCGCCGACGAGTCGCGCACCTTCCTCGGCGGCCAGTCGGGCACCGTCTTCTTCAGCGGCAAGATCGGGATGCAGGGCGTCGGCCCGCTGCTGGTCGACAAGCCGTCCTTCCGCTGGGGGCTGGCGACACTGCCCTACTCCGGCACCGGCAAGAACATCTCGGGTCGGCAGTGGGCGCACGGCATCTTCGTCGGCAGCGTCCCGGCGCCGCGCGTCGAGGCGATCTGGCAGGTGCTGCGCTGGCTCGGCAAGCCCGAGTACGCCGGCCGCTACGTCGTCCAGAACGGCCACGCCGTCGCGGCGCTCGCGCAGGGCGGCTCGGACTACCCGCAGCAGGCCTATCTCCAGCGCAGCGGCGCCGACGCGAAGGCGTACGTCCTCTCGGCGCAGCGCTCCCGCGCCTCCGGCTGGGGGCTGCTCAACTACGCCAACTACAACGACGTCGACCGCGAGCATCAGCCCCTGTGGGCCGACCTGGTGGCGGCGAAGATCTCGGTCGGCGAGTACGCCCAGAAGGCCGCCGATCTCTGGAATCGCGGCATGGGGAAGAAGTAACCCGCGCGTGAAGGCCATCGACTTCCGCCGGCACTGCCAGCGCCTCGCCCACTGGGTCGACTGGTCGAACACGCGCGACGAGTTCATGCACGGCGACCCCGAGGCCGAGGTGCGCGGCATCGCCACCACCTGGCTCGCCACCGACGCCGTGCTGCGCGAGGCCGCCCGCCGCGGCCTGAACTTCGTCATCGCCCACGAGGGCGTCTTCTACCCCGTCTACCAGGGCACCGCGAGCGGCGACCGCCACCACGCCCAGAAGCGCCGCCTGATCGACGACCTCGGCCTCACCCTCATGCGCTGCCACGACACCTGGGACCGCATGCCGGCGGTGGGCATCCCGGACGCCTGGACCGACTTCCTCGGTTTCCCCGCCGGGCCCCGCCCCGTCGAGTCCTACTACCGCATCTGTTTGGTCGGCGGCCGCACCGTCGACGAGGTCGCCCGCG
>DASTZM010000570.1:0-17733 GCA_035764305.1 Chloroflexota bacterium
GAAGGAGAACGAGCTGTCCCGCACTGCGCTGGAACTCCGCGAACAGCCGGTACTCACCCGGCTCTGGGAAGGTGGCGTCCAGCGCGTACTCGCCTGCCGCGCTGCGCTGCGGGTGGACGTGCTGGAACAGGCGCAGGTCGCGGCTCAGTATCACCAGGTGGAGCGGCTGCTCGTGGGAGATCACCACGTCCTCGAGCGGTCGGCCAGTCGACGCGTCGGCCAGGCGGTAGGCGAGCCGCGTGGGGGCCCCAGGCGCCGGGGAGGGATTGGCGAGCGTGAGCGCGGCCGAGACTCCGGCCTGCGCCGCGGACACAGGGGCGCCCGAGGGAGCATGCGCTTCCTCGGCCGTCGCCATGCCGTCCATCTCACCGCGCGCGAAGTACAGCGCGGCGCCGCCGACGGCGAGCGCGACGAGGGCGATCGCGCCCAGGTACGCGTACTCGCGCACGCGTGCCGTGAGCGGCGGATGCAGGATCTCCGCGGCGCTGCTTGGACGCCTGAACTGGCGCAGGCGAAGCGCGTTCGTCACGACGCTGACGCTGCTCATCGCCATCGCCGCCGCCGCCAGGACAGGGTTGAGCAGAACGCGGAACAGCGGGTACAGCGCCCCCATCGCGACGGGGATGAGCAGGACGTTGTAGGCGAAGGCCCAGAACAGACCCTGCTTGATCGTGTCGACGGTCCTGCGCGACAGTGCGATCGCCGTGACGATCGTGCGCAGATCGCCCCCGACGAGCGTCACGTCCGAAGCGGCGATCGCGACGTCGGTCCCCGTGCCGATGGCGATTCCCAGGTCGGCCTGCGCGAGCGCTGGCGCGTCGTTGATCCCGTCGCCGACCATTGCGACCACCTTGCCGTCGGCTTGCAGCTGCTGCACGGTCGAAGCCTTCTGTTCCGGAAGCACCTCGGCCAGAATGCGCTCGGAGCGGATGCCGGCGTGATGCGCGATCGACTCGGCGGTGGCGCGGTTGTCGCCCGTGAGCATCCACACCTCCAGCCCGAGCGCCTCGAGCTGCGCGACCGCCTCCGGGGACTCAGGCTTGAGCGTGTCGGCGACGGCGATCAGGCCGATCAGGCGGCCGTCGCTGGCGACGAACATCGGCGTTGCGCCGGAAGAAGCGGCGTCACGCGCGTCGTCGTCGAGCACGTCGAGCGCGATGCCTTCCCGCTGCATGAGCGCCCGATTGCCGATAGTCAATGACCGCCCCTCGACCGTCGCTTGGAGACCATGTCCGGCAACCGCCTGGAAGTCGGCGTAAATGGGAAGCGAGACGCCACGCTCGCGGGCGTGCGCCACGATCGCCTGGCCGAGCGGGTGCTCCGAGCCAACCTCGGCGCCCGCCGCGAGGCGCAGTAGCTCGTCCTCGGACGCGCCGCCAGTGGGCACAAGGCGCGTTACCGCGGGCTTGCCGCGCGTGAGCGTGCCGGTCTTGTCGAGGACGATCGCCGTCAGGCGGCGCGCGGCTTCGAGCGCCTCGCCGCCCCGGATCAGGATCCCGTGCTCCGCGGCCTTGCCCGTCCCCACCATGATCGCGGTGGGGGTGGCCAGGCCAAGCGCGCACGGGCAGGCGATGATCAGCACCGCGATGGCGGCCTGGAGCGCCAGCGTCAGCCGCGGCTCCGGACCGAACACCAGCCAGCCGGCGAACGTGAGCGCCGCGACGCCGAGTACGGCGGGGACGAAGTACGACGAGATCGTGTCGGCCAGGCGCTGCATCGGGGCCTTGGAGCCCTGCGCCTCCTCTACGAGCCGCACGATCTGCGCCAGCGCCGTGTCCCGCCCCACCTTGGTGGCGCGCATGACGAACGAGCCCGACGTGTTGAGCGTCGCGCCGATCACGGCGTCGCCCGGCCCCTTCTCGACCGGCAGGCTCTCGCCGGTGAGCATCGACTCGTCGAGCGCCGAGCGGCCCTCTTCGACCGTTCCGTCGACCGGGACTTTCTCACCGGGACGCACGCGCACGAGGTCGCCGGCGCGGACCTGGTCGATTGGCAGGTCGTGCTCGATCCCGTCACGAATTACGCGCGCCGTGCGCGGCTGCAGCCCCATCAGCGCGCGAATCGCGGCGCCGGTCTGCTTCTTCGCGCGCGCCTCCATCCACCGCCCCAGCAGGATGAGGGCGACGATGATGACCGCGGTCTCGTAATACAGGTGGTACTGGAACCCCCACCGCTCGGCAAGCTGCGGCCAGAGCGTGACGAAGGCGCTGTAGCCGTAGGCGACCGACGTGCCGACGGCGACGAGCGTGTTCATGTTCGTCGCGCCGTGGCGCGCCGCGGCCCAGGCGGCGCGATAGAAGGTGGCGCCGGCCCAGAACTGCACCAGCGTCGCACAGATAAGAAGGAAGGGAGCCAGCAGCGCCACGTCCAGCCGCAGCGGCAGGTACATCAGCGCCATCATGGCGAGGCCCGCCACGAGCGAGATCTGCCACTTGCGACCGAGATCGGCGATCTCGTGATCGCGGCGGACGTCGAGTTCGTCGGCGGCGGGCGCGGACGGTGTCTCCGTCGCGGCTACCCCGTCGGCGGTCACGTCCTCGGCCGCGGGCGCCGCGAGCGTGCCCACGCCGTAGCCTGCTCTCTCGACCGCGGCCTTGAGGTCGTCGAGCGAGACGACGATCGGGTCGAACGCGACGCGCGCCTTCTCGGTCGCCAGGTTGACGCTCGCCTCGTCGACCCCCTCGACCTTCTTCAGCGCCTTCTCTACCCGCCGGACACAGGACGCGCACGTCATCCCCGTGATGGGAAGCGTGAGCTCCTTGTTCTCGGCAGCCGCCGGGCGCGTCTCGACAGCGGTCATCGCGCGGCCCCTGGGGCGGTCACAGCGTCTCCAGGGGGGAGATCGAGCGTTTCGCGCTGCTCGTACAGGCTGAGCAGCTCGCGGATGACGCGCTCCCGCTCGCCGGCGTCGTCCCCGCGGATGGCGGTCGTGACGCACGAATCGAGATGGTCCTGCAGGAGCAGCGCGTTCACGCGCCCGATGGCGCCCTGGACGGCCTGGAGCTGCTTGAGGACATCCATGCAGTACGCGTCCTCCTCAAGCATGCGCACGACCCCGCCCAGGTGGCCCTGGACGCTCTTGAGGCGGTTGACAATCTGAGAGCGGCCGGTTGGCGTAGGCATCTGGTGTTGACGGGACCCCTCCCCCCGGGGGGTGGGTGCCTGCGTCAACAATACCTCCCGCGTCAACTGCGGCCGCTGGGCCGCCCCGGACGAGAGAACTGACTAGGCGCGCGCGTACCCCGACGCGCTGTTGTGTGCAGCGCGCTGCGGCTCAGGTAGCCGGTAGCGCCGGCAGGTGGACAAGATCACTTCTACCGCGGTCGGCAGGTCGATCCCGTGGCCGATCGAGACGTAGAGCGGCTTCACGCCGGTGCGCGTCCGCACGACGGCCCCGACCACTTCGCCGCGGTCGACCAGGTCCACCACAGATCCGGCCTCCTCTGGCAGCGGAGCGTGCCGTCCGACGAGGAGCGACTTGGCCGACCCGATCGCCGGCACGTCGAGCAGGACGCCCAGGTGGCACGCGATACCAAAGCGCCGCCGGTGTGCCAGCCCTTGTCCATCCACGATCAGCAGCTCCGGCTTCGCCTTCAGCTTCTCGAACGCCGCGAGCACCGCTGGCGCCTCTCTGAAGGACAGCAGGCCGGGCACGTAGGGGAAGGTGACCGGGATCTCCGCCACGGCGGTCTCGACCACCTCGAGCGCGGGATAGGTGAGCACCGCGATGGCGGCGCGTGCCGTCTCCTTAGGGAACCCCGCGTCAACTCCCGCGACGAGCGTCAGCTTCTCGGGATCGAACGCGTTCTCGCGCGACACGCGCGGCGCGAGGCGCTTCTGGATCTGGATCGCCTCGGCCGGGGAGACGTCCCAGGCATGCCCAAGCGAGCCGGCGCCCGTCACGCCGGAGGCGTCAGGGTGTGGGATATGTCGCCCGCTGGACCTTCTGGTCGCCCCAGCCGCGGCAGCCGGCGTACAGGCCGCCCTCGTTGAACAGCGCGGCGTGCTCCTCGAAGGTCATGTGGCGGCAGTTGGCGGCGGCGTAGTGGAACTGGAGGGCGCGCCGCCGGTCCGACGAATAGTTGGGTGGCGTCCCGTGATGGATCAGCCCGCTGAAGAACAGTACCCCGCCCGGCGCCAGCGGGATGGCGATCGCCCGCTCGACCTGCACCCGCTCGTCGGCGATCTGGCAATCACGGTGATGGAAGTGGGCCACCGGGCCCTCGTCGTGCGTGCCGGGGATGACCTGCATGCACCCGTTCTCGACGGTGGCCGGGTCTAGCGCGATCCAGCAGCCGACGATTCCGCCCAGCGGCAGCCAGTCGAAGTAGGCCGTGTCCTGGTGCCATGGCTTCTCTGATCCCACCCGCGGCGGCTTCAGCAGCGCCATGTCCTGGATCAGCCGGCTCTCGGGGTCGATCAGCGCGTCCAGCATGCGGCGCAGGCGCGGCTGCACCGTCATACGCTGGAGTCGCTCGTCGTGGTGCGTGAAGTCGAACACCTTGCGCACGCGCAGCTCGCGCTCCTCCGGCGTTTCCGGCGCGAGCGAGCCGTCGGCGTTGAGCAGCGCCGGCTCCTCCTGCACGTGGGTGCGTCCGTCGGTCGGCGTGACCCGCCCCTGGATGAAGTCGGCCAGCGCTACCTTGGCGACCTCCACCTCCTCTGCCGAGAACACGCCCTCCATCGCCAGCCAGCCCTGCTCGCGGAACTGCCGAACCTGCGCCTCGGTGAGGTGTTCGGCGAATGCGTCGGCCGTGACCGCGCGCCTCGTGTACAGACTGCCGGCGCGGCCGGCGTCGATGACGGGCTTCGCCTTCCTCGGCTTGGCCGGTGCAGGGGTCGCTGCGGAGCGCTCGACGGTAGCGGTCATGTGATCCCCGTGATTCTGACAGCTTTCAGGAGCGGCAGCACGTGGCGCTCGATCGCGACCGC
Organism: Chloroflexota bacterium; assembly: GCA_035764305.1. Taxonomy (GTDB): domain Bacteria; phylum Chloroflexota; class UBA11872; order UBA12225; family UBA12225; genus DASTZM01. Next base: position 4,933 of record DASTZM010000570.1, read on the forward strand.
GACTCCATCCTCGCCGTTGCTCGGCACGACGACGCTCGCCGCCTCCTTGACCTCGGGAGGCGCCTGGCCCATGGCGATCGCCAGTCCGCCCGCTGCCCGCACGTGCTCGAGCAGCTCGACGTCGTTCTCGGCGTCGCCGATGGCGGCGCACGCGCGCAGCGTCAGCCCGTTCTGCCGAGCCAGCGCGGCGACAGCGCTCGCCTTGGAGCATCCGCCGTTGGACACGAGCACCGCCCAGAATGGGAAGGCAGCGTAGCTCAGCGGCGCGCTGAGCAGCGCGCGGCAGCACAGCTCCTCGACGCGCGCCCGCACGTGGGTGTAGAGACGTCGCGCCGGCTCCTCCGCGCCCATCGCCTGGAAGCGCGCGATCGGCGCCGCCGCCAGCAGCGCGGTGCGGTCGCCGCGCTGTACCGGCGTACGCGACGACAGATACGTCACCATCGTCGGATCGCCGTCGACGGTGTCGAGCACATGAATCGTGTCGCCCGCCGGCTCTGACGTGATGCGTTGCAGGACCGGATGGAGGCCGTAGTCAAGCGACAGGTCAACTAGGCGCACGATCAGCTCGGGCGGAAGTGGGTCAGTGTGAAGCAGGCGGCCGGTGAGGGGATCTTGCACCGTCGCGCCGTCCTGCAGCACCAGCGGCGTCCGCAGGTCCAGCGCCTCGGCATAGGCGCGCGCGCCCTGGAGCCGCCGCCCGGTTGCCAGCGTCACCAGCGCGCCCTCCGCCGCCGCCGCGCGCACCGCATGGCGCACGCGCGGTGTGATCTGACCCGCGGGATCGAGGAGCGTGCCGTCACAGTCGAGCGCCAGCAGCAGGCGCGGCGAGGCTGCGTACACTGACGAAGAATCATGGCAGCCACAACACAGAGCGTCTACGACATTCCCTTCAAGGACGCCGCGGGCAAGACGCGCACGCTCGGCGAGTTCCGCGGCGACGTCCTGCTGATCGTCAACACCGCGTCCTATTGAGGGCACACTCCGCAGCACGGCGTGCTGCAGGCGCTCCAAGGTCGCTACGGCGCGCGGGGACTCCGCGTGCTTGGCTTCCCGTGCAACGACTTCGCCAACGAAGAGCCGGACGACCTTCCGACCATCAGATCATTCTGCGAGCGCGAGTACGGCGCGACGTATGAGCTGATGGACAAGATCCACATCCGCTCCGGCCGCGGGAACGACGTCCACGCGCTGTACCAGTGGCTCACGGCGCAGGGGCACGACGCCGGACCGGTTTCCTGGAACTTCGAGAAGTTTCTGCTCGACCGCAAGGGCCGTCTGGCGGCGCGCTTCCCACCGGACCTCCAGCCCGATCATCCGGCGGTCATCACGGCGATCGAGGCCGCGCTGCGGGGATGACGGCCACGGCATCGGCGCTCGATCAGCTTCTGGAAGATGTCGACCACGCCGAAGCAGAGATCGCCTCCCTGCTGGCCGACCTTGTGCGCTTCCGTACCGTCAACTACGGCGACGGCCACCCTGGCGTGGGCGGCGTGCCGAACGGCAATGAGACCGAGTGCGCCGCTTTCCTGCTTTCCAAGCTCGAGGAGGAGGGGATCAGCGGCGCGGTCTACGAGTCGGCGCCGACGCGCGGCAGCATGATCGCGCGGCTGCCCGGCGCCGGACGCCACCCCGGCTGGCGCGTCTCGGACCCCAGCCTGCTCTTCATGGCGCACCTTGACGTGGTGCCCGTGGAAGACCCGGAGCGCTGGACGCACCCGCCGTTCGATGGCGTGATCGACAAAGGGATCGTGTACGGCCGGGGCAGCCACGACGCGAAGTCGCTCGCCGCGTGCGAGGCGATGGCGATGATCATCCTCAAGCGGCGGCGCGTCACACTCGGCGGCGACATCGCACTACTCGCCGCCGCGGACGAGGAGTCGGGCGGACGTTTCGGCGCGGGGTGGGTCGCGGCGCAGCCCGACCTGGTGCCGCACGTCAAGTGCGCCGTCGCGCTCAACGAGGGCGGCGGCGGCGCGGTCCACTCGCCGCGGGGGCTGGCCTACGGCTTCACAACCGGCGAGAAGGGGCGACTCGAGGTGCGGATCCACGTCGACGGGAGGCCGGGACACGCCTCCGCTCCGTGGCGCGCCGACAACGCGCTCGAGCGCGCCGGGATCGTCCTGGAGAAGGTGCGTGCCTACCAACCCGAGCTGGAGACGGCGCACGCGCTCTTCGCCGCGCTGCCCGAGCGCTACGGGCTGAAAGGACCGCTCACACCCGCGACGCTCCCCGCGGCGATCGAGCGGCTCGAGAATGACTACCCGTCGGTGGCCGACGCGCTCCGGGCTGCCTCGCGCCTGACGCTCGTGCCGACCATGCTGGACGCCGGCATCAAGTCCAACTCCATCCCCGCCGGGTGCACCATCGTCTGCGACTCGCGCAGCCTCCCCGGGCAGGACGCCGAGCACGTGCGTGGCGAGGTGGAAGACCTGCTGGCTGGGCTCCCCTGGGCGCGCGTAGAGGTGGAGACGACAGCCATCTCCAACGAGTCCGACTACGAGCACCCCTTCCGCGAGGTGGCGCGCGACGCGCTGCGCCTGGCGCTGCGCCGGCCCGAAGTCGAGCTGGTGCCGGCGCTGTGCGGCGGCTTCACCGATTCGCGCTTCCTGCGGCCGCTGGGTGTGCAGGTCTACGACTTCATGCCGCTCCACCCGGAAGCCGAGGCGCGCGATACCGGCGTGCACGGCACCAACGAACGGATCGAAATCGCGGGCCTGGTGGCGCGAACGCGCTTCCTGGTGGCCGCGGCATGCCTGTATCTGGGAATCGCGTAGCGGCAACTGGCCCTATCGGCGCCTGCGGCGACCGGCGGCGCTCGAGTGCGCACTGCTGCGGCACGCGCCGCTCGACGAGGGGCTCGTGGCACAGTAGAGCGCGTGGAGCCCAGGTATGCAGAGCTGCGCCGGCGGCTGATCGAGATCGACGACCTCGGCAAGGCGTCGGCGGTGCTGCGGTGGGATCAGACCACCTACATGCCACCCGGCGGCGCGGCGGCGCGCGGCCGGCAGCTGGCGACGCTGGGGCGGCTGGCGCACGAGCAGTTCACCGACGACGCCATGGGCCGGCTGCTGGAGGAGCTGCGTCCATACGAGGAGAGCCTGCCGCCCGAGTCGACCGAAGCGAGCCTGATTCGCGTCACGCGGCGCGACTACGAGAAGGCGACCAAGGTGCCCGCTTCGTTCGTCGCCGAGCAGCGCGCGCACGCTGCGGCGTCGTACGCCGCATGGGCGACCGCACGCCCGCTCAACGACTTCAAGGCGGTCCAGCCGATGCTCGAGAAGACGCTTGAGCAGTCGCTTCAGTACGCCAACTATTTCCCTGGCTACGCGCACGTCGCAGACCCGCTGATCGACGACCTGGACACGGGCATGACGGCGGAAGAAGTGCGACGCGTCTTCGACGCCTTGCGGCCGCAGCTCGTTCCGCTAGTCGAGCAGATCACCGCGCGTCCCGCCGCCGACGACTCGTGCCTGGTGCAGCGCTTCCCCGAGCAGGCGCAGTGGGACGCCGGGATCGAGGCGATCACGCTGTTCGGCTACGACTTCGAGCGCGGGCGGCAAGACAAGACGCACCACCCATACACGACGCGCTTCGCGCATGGCGACGTGCGCATCACGACGCGCATCAACGAGCACGATCTGCGCGAGTGTCTCTTCGCGACGATGCACGAAGCCGGACACGGCCTGTACGAGCAGGGAACGGCGCCCGAGCTGGACGCGACACCGCTCGGCCGCGGCGCCTCGTCGGGCGTACACGAGAGTCAGTCCCGCCTGTGGGAGAACCGCGTCGGGCGGTCGCGCGCGTTCTGGGGCTTCTTCTACCCGCGCCTCCAGGCGCACTTCCCAGCGCAGCTAGGCGAGGTCTCGGTCGACACGTTCTACCGCGCGATCAACAAGGTGCAGCGTTCGCTGATTCGCGTCGAGGCCGACGAGGTGACCTACAACCTGCACATCATGCTGCGCTTCGCGCTCGAGCTCGAGCTGCTGGAGGGCAGGCTGGCGGTGAAGGACCTCCCGGAGGCGTGGAACGAGCGCTTCCGGCAAGACCTGGGAATCGTGCCGCCCGACGACAAGGACGGCGTGATGCAGGACGTGCACTGGTACATGGGGCGCATCGGCGGCATGTTCCAGGGGTATACGCTGGGCAACATCCTGGGGGCGCAGTTCTACGAGGCCGCCGTGCGGGAGCGCCCCGAGATCCCCGGGCAGATCGAGCGGGGGGAGCTGGGCCCGCTGCACGACTGGCTGAAAGACAGCCTCTATGCCCACGGCCGCAAGTTCGCGACACCCGATCTCGTGCAGAAGGTGGCGGGCAGCCCGCTCAGCTCTGAACCACTGATCCGCTACTTACGTGACAAGTTCGGCGAGCTGTACGACATGTAGCCGGCCACCGCGGCATGGTTTGTGCCCTACGTGGCCCGACTAATGAACAACGCCGACTTCGCCGACCTGCGATTCGTGATGCTGGTGGTCGCGGCGTTCCTCCTGGGCATCGCCGGGTCGCTGACCCAGCTCCACGCCGTCCTCCCGACCGGCTAGCCGCGCCGCCGTCGCGCCGCGCTCCTCCAGCGTCACGCGCACCCCGTTCTTGGGACGCAGCGTGATTCCCGTCCACGGCGACACGTCCCATCCCGGCACGAGCCGCAGCCGGTAACGCTGCGCGATTGTCACCAGCAGCAGCACAGCCTCCATCAGGGCGAACTGGTTGCCGATGCACAGGCGCGGCCCGCCGCCGAACGGGAAGTACGCGTACCGTGGGAGCGGCTCGCCCTCCGGCGTGACCGGACGCTTGAGCGTGCTGCCCGGCGAGAGCGGCGCACTCCCGTTCAGCCACCGCTCGGGCCGGAACGTGGTCGGGTTTGACCAGTACCGCGCGTCGCGGTGCATGACCCACTGGCTGAAGAGCACGACCATCCCCTGCGGGACGACATAGTCGCCCAGCTTCACGTCCTCGGTTGCCTCCCGCCCCTGCACGTACGCTGGCGGGTAGAGACGCATCGACTCGTTGATCACCGCCTCGCAGTAGGGGAGCCGCGGCAGATCCTCGACGCGTGGAGCGCGACCGCCCAGGACGCTGTCCAGCTCCTCGTGCAGCGCCGCCTCGGCCTCCGGGTTCTGGGAGAGCAGGTACCACGCCCAGGAGAGCGCCAGCGCTGTGGTCTCGTGCCCAGCCAGAAAGATGGTCATGCACTCGTCGCGCAGCTGCTTGTCGGTCATGCCCGACCCGTCGTCGTCCTGAGCCCCGAGGAGCATCGACAGAAGGTCGGCGCGATCCTCCCCCCTAGCGCGCTGGGCGCGCCGCTCGGCGATGATTCCGTAGACGATCTCGTCCAGGCGATTCGCGGCGCGGATGAAGGGCCGGTTCTCGGGGAGCGGGAACGTGTCTGGCAGGAAGAAGCGCCAGCTGGTGATGCGGCGGGTGAACGCCTCTTGCCCGATCGTCACCGCCTCGCCCACCTCGGCGGCGATGGGGCCGACGTCGGCGCCGAACAGGGTCTTGGAAACGATCTCCAGCGTCAGCCGCATCATCTCGGCGTGCGCGTCGAGCGTTTCGCCATCCCGCCACCCACGCAGGAGCGCTTCGGTCGAGTCGACCATCGTCTCGGCGTACGCGTTGATGCGCTGGCGATGGAAGGCAGGCTGCGCCAGGCGTCGCTGGCGGCGCCAGAACTCGCCTTCGCTGGTCAGCAGTCCGTTGCCGAGCAGCCGGCGCGAGCGTCGCAGCGCCAGGCTCTTGATGAACTTGCCCGCCTGGGTGACAAGCACCTCCTCGACGTAGCTCGGGTGATTGAGGAAGATGCCTCGCCGCAGGCCGAAGCGCAGGGGGACGAAGTCGCCGTGCGTGCGCGTGATGTGCTCGTAGAACGCCAGCTGGTTGGCGGCGAGTGCGCTCAGCCCATCCCCCGCGGGTCCGGGCGGATAGTGTGGGTCAGGGGCAGCGAAGATGGACGCCTTGCCGCGAAAGTACGAGAGCATGTGACGCGGCGCTCCTTCGGGTCGCCAGAGACATTGTGAAGGAATTCACAATGTCTGTCAAGCGCCCCGCGTGGATCAAACGCTCAAGGAACGGCGTAGCGTCTCGTACGCCTCGTTCAGGCGGCGCATCGCCAGGGCGTCGCCCCCGGCGTCCGGGTGGTACTGCTGCGCCAGCGCGCGGTATGCGGCCTTCACCACGCCCAGAGGCGCGCCGGGGCGGAGCCACAGCGTGGTGTACGCGCGCGCCAGGTCTGAGTTGGCGGCGACCAACGACGGGCTGAAGCGCGGGATCTGGCCCGTGGACCCGATCTGCCCGCCGTACGCTTGCTGCGCCTGGACGTACTGGCTGTACGGAAACTGGCTCATGTGTGCCGTAGCTGTCTGGATCCAACGCAGGAGGCATGCCTGACCGCTTCTCGGGACGATGCCGGTTTCTTCTCGCGCCGTATCTCACATGAGACACGGCGCGTACCCTGGCGCACCGTGGTGCGTACCTGGCACGCGCCATGCTGCCTACGACTGTGCCGGTCTCACCCTGACGTGGTGGCGCCGAGCACCGCAAAGGAGCACGCCTTGGCACGAATCAGCGATCACGAAGAGTCCAACGCCAACATCCGGTCGCAGCACCAGGAGTGGCAGCAGCAGCGTCGTGCAAACGGCGAGGACGCGAACGACTGGAACGCGTTCCGGGAGCACCTCAAGGCGATTGGCGCCCCCGACCCCGGTGAAGAGGAAGCCGAGGACTTCCGCATGGAAGAGAACACCATGCAGGAGAGCAAGTCGGCCTAGACGGGAAGGCCCCTCCCTTCTGGGAGGGGCCTTTCACCTAGATCCCGATCGAGATCGCCTTGACCTCGAGGAAGTCCTCGATGCCGTGGGAGCCGTTCTCGCGCCCCATCCCGGACTCCTTGTAACCGCCGAACGGGATGTGCGGTCCCGTCGGCAGCGGGTCATTCGCGCCGACGATCCCGTACTCGAGTCCCTCGGCTACCTTGAAGATCCGCCCCACGTCGCGCGCGAAGAAGTAGGCCGCGAGGCCGTACGGCGTGTCGTTGGCCATCTTGATGGCCTCGTCGTCGGTCTCGAACTCCATGATCGGCAGCACGGGGCCAAACGTCTCCTCGTGCATCACGAGCATCTCGGGCTTGGCGTTGCCGATGACCGTCGGCTCGTAGAACCAGCCTTTCAGGTTCGAGCCGCTCGACCCATTCGATTTGCCGTTCCCACCCTCGGGGGTGAGGTACGGCTTCCCGCCCGCCAGAACGGTGCCGCCCCTGGCGACGGCGTCTTGCACGTGTTCCTCGACCTTGCGGAAGCCTCGCTCGTCGATCAGCGGGCCGACGTTCACTCCCTCCTCCAGACCGTTGCCCACCCGTAGCTGCTTGGTGTGCTCGGCGATCTTCTCCGCCAGTCGCTTGGCGATCTTCTTCTGGGCGTAGACGCGGTTCGTGCAGATGCAGGTTTGCCCCGCGTTGCGGAAGCGGCTCAGGACGACGGCCTGCGCGGCCTTGTCGACGTCCGCGTCGTCGAAGACGATGAACGGCGCGTGGCCTCCCAACTCGAGCGAGGTGCGCTTGACCGTGCCGGCGCACTTCGCCAGCAGCTCCTTGCCCACCTCGGTCGAGCCGGTGAAGGTCAGCTTGCGCACCAGCGGGTTGGTCGCCAGCTCATCGCCCATGTCGGCAGACTTGGTGCCGGTCACCAGATTGACGGTGCCTTTCGGAAAGCCCGCCTCCTCGAAGATCTTGAAGATCGCCACCGCGACGAGCGGGGTGGCGCGCGCGGGGCGCATGATCACGGTGCAGCCGGCGGCGAGCGCGGGTCCGCACTTACGCGTGACCATGCTGGTGGGGAAGTTCCATGGGGTGATCGCCGCGACGACTCCCACCGGCTGCTTGATGGTCAGCACGCGCTTGTCTGGCGCGTGGGAGGGAACGACCTCGCCGTAGATGCGGCGCGCCTCTTCGGCGTTCCATTGGAGGAACGCGGCGGCGACTTGCGTCTCGACGCGGCTCTCCTCCAGTGGCTTGCCGTTCTCCTGCGTCAGGAGCTTGGCCAGCTCCTCGACGCGCTGGTTCATCAGCTGCGCGGCCTTGGACAGCAGCTGCGCGCGCTGGACCGCGGGAGTCTGCGACCACGCGGGGAATGCCTTGTGCGCGGCTTCGATAGCCTGCTTGGTCTCCTCGCGCCCGGCGTCGGCGCAGCGCGCGAGCAGCTCTCCGGTGGCTGGGTTGCGGACCTCAAAGGTCTTGCCCGACGCCGCGGGGCGCCACTCGCCGCCGACGAAGATGCCGTGGGTGGGGACTTGGGTTTCGGTGCTGGTGCGCTCTAGGGTTGCTGCCATGCGGTGACTCCTCGTTGCTTTGGGGAGTCTACCGCGCTCGACGGGGCCTAGCGGGTAAGCGAGACGCCGTTCTTCTGGAACGACTGGGCGTAGAAGGGCAGGTACTCCCAGAGGTGGTCACCCCAGTACCAGCCGTCGTGCTCGCCCGGCAGCACCTTCCACTCGTGCTGCCAGCCCTTCTCGACCAGCGCCTTGTGCAGCTCCTGAGCCGGCTCCTTCCAGAAATCGTTCTGGCCGATGTCGATCCAGAGGCGGGGCGGAGCAGACAGCGTGCTGTCTTTGACGAGCGTGATCGGGTCACGCCGCGCGAACGCGCCGCCACGCCCGAAGTACGCCGGCGCTATTGACTCGTTCCGAATCGACGGGCTGTGCGCGCCGGCAATGCCGAACGTGTCAGGGTAGTTGAGCGCCAGCTGAATGGCGCCGTGCCCCCCCATCGAGAGGCCGCCGATCGCGCGCGCCTCGCGCTGGGCGACGGTCCGGAACGTCGCGTCCACGTGCTTGACGAGGTCACGCGCGACGTAGTCGCCCCACGGCGTGCCGCCGTCCTGGTTCATCCAGTAGCCGAGGCCGCCCTGCGGCGCGACGACAATAGTGTGCGGGAACTTGCCGTCCTGCATCAGGCCGTTCGCCACCTCTTCGAGACCGTAGCCGGACCACTCGTCGTAGCGCCCACCCATGCCGTGCAGCAGATAGAGCACGGGGTAGCGGGTGCCCTGGCGCGCCGGCGTGTAGTAGTCGGGCGGCAGGAAGACGCGGTAGGGCATCTCGCGCCCCAGCGTATCGCTCGAGAACGAGCGGTCCTCGAACGCGCCGCCGGGCATGATCCAGTGAGGCGAGTTCTGCGGCAGGCCAGCGATCGTCCGGTCCGGCACGAAGATCGTGTCGGCAGGGTTAAGCCGGCGGTCGGTGGCCCACTTCCAATCCGGGATCTTGCGCAGCGTGCCGCTATCCACATGGAAAACGTCGGCGGCGTTGCCCTTGAGGAGCATGTCGTTCTGCAGCACGGGCGGGATGGCCCCAAGCACCGCGGCGTCGATAGTCTGCACCTCAATCGCGGTGGCGTCGGGGTCGACGCTGACCGGCGCGGCGTAATCGCGCAGCCACACGCGCCGGCCGCCCTGAAGGCGGAAGACCGAGGTCTGATTGTCGGCACGCACCAGCATGCCGTCGCGCAGCGCGGGCAGCGGCGCTCCCTCGGCAAAGGGCTCCAGCAGCGAGTCAGAGGCGCTGACGACCGACGTTGCCGGGTAGCCGAGCGCTTGCAGCGTTGCGGCATCGGGCACCTGGCGGCGTGCGGTGCCCTGCGTCGCGAAGATGCGCCCCTGGCCGTCGCGGAAGAGCTGCGGCCCCAGCGCGTCAGAGGGCTGGACGGTCAGGTCGTACGAGAGGACGGTCTCGCCGAACGAGGTCTCGGGCGCGGCGGTTCTGACCTCGACTTTGTAGCGCCCTGGCGCGGGAGGCGCGAATACCAGATCCAGCACCGCGAGGGCGCGCATCGCCCCGTTGTGCAGCGCGGAGATGCCGTCATGGACGTAGTCGGCCAGGTCAGGGACCGCCAAGCCATTGACGGTGATGGTCGTATCTGCGGGGTTGAGTCGGCCGTCCGGGCTGGCAGCGGCCAGCAAGTAGAGCGGCTGGCCGGCGGGGACGGTGAAGTCCCACGCGGCGCGCGCCGACGTGGGCTCCCAGCCTCCAACCCACGGCGCCGCCGGGAGGTAGTACAGCGGCCGTCCCGGGAACGTCCCTTTCTGGCGGACGAAGTAGGTCAGCAGGTCCTTGGCCAGCTCGGTCCGGCCCGCAGCGTCAAACGGGGCGGCACCGGCCGCGAAAGGTTGTAGCGCGAGATCCGAACGACGTAATGCCGCCGGACCGGCGCCGAAGCCTCTGGCCGGGAGAGCGCCGTGCAGCGCGAGTGCGCCAGCGAAGCTGCTGGCGGCGGTCAGAAAGGCGCGTCTCTTGGGCTTGTGCACTCTTTCACAAGCCTACGTGAGTCAGGTTACTTTCAGGTATAGAAGGGACCCACGCCGCGTTTCAGTCGGGTAACACCGGTTTCAGTCCTGGAACCAGCGCGGTCAAACGCTAGGCGCCGAGCCGCTCTTTGTACCAGCGCACGTACTCGGGCAGGCGGCGCGACCAGTAGGCGTCCTCGTGGTCGCCCGGGGCGATCGACCAGAGGAAATCCCAGGACTTCGCCGTGAGCGCGGAGCGCAGCTCGTCGGCGCGCGCGCGCCAGCGATCGGCCTCGCCGATGTCGATCCAGATGGGCAGCTTTTGCTCGGCGCGCATGACGAGCGAAATGGGATCACGCGCCGCGTACGCCTGGAGTGGCATCGCCGTGGGCGACGCCGCCATCATCAGGCCGCCGAGGAAGACGGGCGCCTGGTCGCGCGCGCGCAGCGCCGGGCTGTGGGCGCCCACCGCCCCAAACAGCGTCGGGCCGTTCAGGGCGAGCTGAAGTGCGCCGTGGCCGCCCATCGAGATACCGCCGATGGCGCGCGCCTCGCGGCGCGGGATGGTCCGGTAGGTCGCATCGACGTGGCCGATCAGGTCCTCGACGACGTAATCGCCCCAGCGCGGGCCGCCGTCGGCGTGGTTGACCCAGTAGCCCGCCCGTCCGCTGGGGGTAACGACGATAGCCTGCACGCCCTGTCGATCCAGCTCGGCCTCCAGGCCCAGGCGCGACCACATGCGGAAGCCCGCACCGAGCCCATGCAGCAGATAGAGCACCGGATAGCGCTTGAGCGTCTCGGGCGCTGGCTGGGCGGCCGCATCGGCGTCCTGAGGGCGGGAAGGTGTGTAGCCGGCCGGGAGGTAGACGCGGTACGGCAGCTCGCGTCCGAGCGCGTTGCTGTACACGGTGCGCTCGAGCGCGACGCTGCTCGGGGTGGCCGGCACGGGCGGAGTGGTCACCGCGACATTGACAGGAGGAGGCGGCGCGGCGGGACGCGGGACCACAGGGACGATCGGATACCCCAGATCCGCGTCCAGGAGGAGTGAGATCGCGCGCGCCTCGACGAGGGCCGGCTCGGCGAGAGGAGGCTCCGTCACCGGCGCTGCGACGGGGGTGGCTGGAGCGGAGACGGGTGTGGGCGCCTGAACGTCCAGTAGGTAGGTGCGCTTGCCGCCGTTCACGCTCGAGAGCCACTGGCCGCGCGTCGGCGCGCACACACCGCACGTCAGCTCGACCGTGTGGCGCCCCGGCTCCGGGGGGGCCAAGACGAGCGCGAGCGCAGCGTGCTCTTGCTGGCGGGCGCCGTCGGACACCGAGACGCCACGAACCGCGTAGGGCAGGACGTTGCCGAGTGAGGCGCCGTCGACGAAGATCGTCGGCGGGCCATTGAAGCCGTCGTTGCCCGGCGCGAGGGCCGCCAGCAAGAAGAGCGGCCGACCCGCCGGGACGGTCAGTGTGCGGGTGCGGTCGTTGGCGCCGGGCGGCCAGGGCAACGGCGCCGGCAAGGTGAAGACGTCGTCCTCGTCGGGCGATTCGTCATCGCCCGGGACGAAGTAGAGTGCGTTGCGCGCCAGCTGGGCGCGCCGGACGGGACCAAAGGCGGGGACGTCGGGGGCCAGAAGGAGGCCTGGCGCCTGAGTCGTGTCGGCCGCCAGGGGGGCCACCGCGGTGAGCGACAGCGGCGCCGCGAGCAGAGCCGCGCCAAGCGCGGCCCGGAGCATGCGGAGTCCGCCCCCCGGGAACATCAGCGTCTCCATTGTATGCCCAACCCGCGGACCGGCAAACGCCCCCCTGACATCCGGGAGATGCTCACCCGGATCCGGAAGTCCGTGGCGCAGTACCCGAAGGCAGCGCTGTTCGAGCTGCGCGATCTGGGCTACGGCAGTGTGTTCCAGCAGCTCGTGGCGTGCATCGTCAGCATCCGGACGCGCGACGAGCAGACGCTTCCTCTGGCGCAGCGCCTGTTTGAGCGCGCGTCGACGCCTCAAGCAATCGCCAGCCTAGCGGTCGACGACATCGCCGCGCTGATCCACGAGTGCGCGTTCCACGACGCGAAGGCGCGACAGATCAAGGCGATTGCCGAGCGGACGGCGAGCGAGTACGGCGGCGATCTGCCGTGCGACTTCGAGGTGCTGACGTCGTTCGGCGGCGTCGGGCCGAAGTGCGCCAACCTGGCGCTGGGGATCGCGTGCGGCAGCGGCGGGATCGGCGTGGACGTCCACGTGCACCGCGTCACCAATCGTTGGGGCTACGTTGCGGCGCCGACAGCGGAGAAGACGATGGCAGCGCTGGAGGAGCAGCTGCCCAAGCGCTACTGGGTGACGATCAACGAGCTGCTGGTGCCGTTCGGCAAGCACATTTGCACCGGCACGCTGCCGAAGTGCTCGACGTGCCCGGTGCTGGAGTTCTGCCAGCAAGTGGGGGTGACGAGGCACAGGTAACGCGGCCGTGCGGTGGCCGACGCGCGTTTGAGGGGTGCCGCGGGGACGGCTGAGGGGCAAGCGCCCGTCACCACGAGCCGTTGGTGG
>DASTZM010000571.1:0-2591 GCA_035764305.1 Chloroflexota bacterium
GGGACATCTGCACATCCATGCGGCGCAGCTCGGTGTTCTCCCTGACGTCGCACAGAAACAGATTGATCGTCGGACGGGTCAGCGAGTCAACCCACTCCGTCGTCGGCGCTTCGAAGCGCACGTCGACCTCGCGCGGGGAGATGCCGCCGCGCTCGTGGAGGAGCTGCTCGAGCGCGCGCGCGATGTCAGGCAGCACGAGTGAGCGGCCCCCTTGCCCGAGTCGGATGCGTCTCGGTTCGGACCGCGCCCCACCACCCGCACCCGCTAGCCATTACCGGAAAGTCAATCAAGGCGGCGACACCGGCGGGTCACAAGCGTCACGCACTCATGGCCTGTGGTGCGCGCGACTCGTCGTCACTCGGCGCGGGGAGCGTCAGTGGTTGCGGTGCTACCCCCGGGTAGAACCGATCCAGGATCTCCTTCACGCGGTGCAAGTAGCTCAGCCACGGCGCGCTCTCGATGCGCAGCGGCGGAGTCGAGAGCGCGCCGGTCGCAGCCGCTGCTCGCGCCGCATCTGGCCAGACTCCCCAGCTCGCTTCGACGCGTGACATGGCGTCGGGCCCGACGTCGCCGTCGAGGCGCGCGAGGCCGTCGTACACATTCAGTAGGTACGTGAAATACTCGGGGATCGCGAAGCGCGCTCCCGGGTGATGACTGACTCGGGCATTCCAGCGCAGGACCACCTGTCGGTAGACGTCAAAGCACAGGCGCTGGCGCTGCAGCGCCCGTCGCCAGGCGGGGCGGCGCACCTCACCGGCCGTCCACGCGTCGGCCGGACACAAGACCCCTTCGCGGCGCGTCACGTCTCCCTGGGTGAGCCCCATGGGATATGCCTGGCACACCACCGGCCGGTGGTCGTAGATCCCGCACCGGTCGTGGCCGCCTCCCAGCTGCATCAGGAAGACGCACGGACGCTTCGCTTTGAGCGGACCCTTCTTGTCGAGCATCAGACCGTAGGCCTGTCCGCCATGCTGCAGGAAGAAGCTGTCGCGGCGCGGCTCATCCTGCGGGCAGACGATCAGAAACCGCTCGGGGCTGAGCCGCTCTCGCGCGCAGATCTGCCAGACGTCGTAGCCGCACACCGAGACGATGTAGTTGCGGCAGCACTCGCCGCACGTCGCGCAGGGATTCCACGCCGATGGCACTGCGCTCACCGCGCCACAGCCCCTTCCGCCGGCCGAAGCGCGTGCTCCCCGTCGCCGTCTTCGATGGCGTCATAGCTCTCGAGCAGGTAGGCGCAGTAGTCCTCGAACTCGAAGTTGGTTCCGGCCGGAGCGCGGGCGACGCGGGCGTTCCAGCGGTCGACGAGGGAGCAGTACTCCTCCGCGTCGCGCTGACGCGCCTCCACGAGGGCGGTCTCCTCGGCGATGTCCACGTCCGCCAGGATCCACGTGCGGCAGGTGCAGCGACCGTCATTTGACAGCGTAAGCACTCCATCCTCGAGATCGCCGGGCAGCGCGCGACACGCACGCGGGCGCAGCTCCCCGAGGCCGCACCGGTGCTGACCCGAGCGCGTGCGGAGCAGAAAGATGCACGGCGGTGGGGTGCGGCGGTGGCGGCGGGCTCCCTTGCCCAACGCGAGGCGAAACGATGCTCCCGAGCCGTCCAGGACAAAGGCGTCACGGCGGGGATTGGCGGTCGGGAAGTACATCAGAAACGACCGCGCCGGAGCACCGAGCGTCCGCGCGATGCGCCAGACGTCACGTCCGGTGGGGACTACCACCGAGTTGTGGCAGCACGACTTGTCGGGACAGGTGAGCCAGACCAGCTCTTTGCGCGTCAGCATCGAGTGCAGTTCCCCATCGCGCCCCGAGCCGAAGGCCCGCCGCCGGTGAGACGGGAGAAGCAAATCAGAGCCGCAACACCGGTACGTCACAAGGATCACCGCGCACGCCGCGTGATCCTTGTGATCCCCTCGTGCTCGCAGCGTGTTTCACTGCTCGAGGCGCCCGCGTGGCTGAGCGCATCCCGCGACGAACCGAGCCCCCAGGAGGCGACTCTCATGGCGAACCGGCGCTTCACCCGGATGGAGCCGCAGCGATCCCGGCCGCCCGCAGAATCGGCGGCCGATCGCGACGCCTCGCCGGCTGGCGCACCGACCCGCGACTTCCAGGCGCCGCCGGTAGCCCAGGAAAGCCAGGCGGCCCACACGGCCCAGACACCCGTCCAGGTGGATCGCGCCGTCCGCTCGACGCACAGTCTGGGCGATCTGCAGATCTTTGACGGTGACCGTCAGGAAGACGGCGGTGCGTCTAACGCATCCGCCACCGCCTTGCAGCGTGAGGCGGGGAGGGGGCGTCCGCTAGACGATTCCGTGCGCGCACCGCTCGAGGGCGCCTTCCGAACCGACTTCAGCGACGTCGTCGTCCACACTGACGGTCAGGCCGCGGCGCTCAGCCGGTCTCTGAGCGCCCGGGCATTTACCGCCGGCAGTGACATCTATTTCGGCGACTCGGCCTATGACCCGGGCAGTGCGGGCGGCCGTGAGCTCCTGGTGCACGAGCTGACACACGTCGTGCAGCAGCGCTCCGGCTCCGGCACCGGGACAATCGAGGTGAGCGACCCGCGCGACGGCGCTGAATTGGAAGCGG
>DASTZM010000572.1:0-3259 GCA_035764305.1 Chloroflexota bacterium
TGAAGAGGTACAGGAACGGCAGCTCCCGGAACCGCACGAGCCGGTACACGCCATAGACGCAGCCAAGAAGGAATAGCGCACCGGAAACCGGGTCGAGCATCCGCTCCCCGGGGATGGTGTTCACCCACACGACGTCGCCCCGCCAGTTGAACATGAGCAGTGCGTTCTTCACGTTCACCAGAAAGACGCCCAGCAGGTCGCGCGGAGGGCGGTCAGTCGAGTCGGACGCCACCCGGCTCATCCCGCGAAACAAGAACGTCTGGGGCTCGTCGACCGCGTAGCGCGCCAGTGGCATGAAGACCAGAAGCGCGACCAGAGCGAGCAGACCAGTGTTGATCGCGAGCCGGATCGCTCGCTCGGACGACCTGCGCCGCCACACGTCGTCGGCCGCCGCGACGGCGACGCACCCAAGCACGGCGAGCGGCGCCAGGCGCAGAGCGGTGTACGTGTGCTGCGCCGCGCCGAGCGCCAGGCCGCAGAGCAGGAAGTCGTTCCGCCGTCGGTCGCGAATGCCGCGCATGAGGAAGTGAAACGTCGCCGCTCCGAATAGCGGCGGGAATGGAAAGCGCAGCCCGACGCGCGCTACCTGCCAGAGCCAACGCGTGCATGACAGGACCAGTGTCGTCAGGAGCGCCTGCTGTGTGCCGAAGAAGGTCCGCGCCAGCAGGTACGTGAACGGCAGCGCCCCGAAGGCAATCAGCGCCGTCCCGAGCTTCATCGTGAGGTACGAAACGCCGGTCAGCGGCGTCATCAGCGCGATCCAATAGAACTGGAACGCCTCTCGGCCGGTGTTGCGCGGGAAGAAGATGCGGTGCTGACCGTCGAGCACGTCGCGGACGTCGTAGAGCTTCTCGGCGTGATCGGACGTCATCTCTCGAGGCACGTCGTAGATGCGATAGAAAAGGAAGAACGCGCCGAGGGCCAGGATGGCGGCCAGCGCGACGGCGTGCCACGGGACGCGCACAGAGACGCCCCGCCGTGTCAACGCCGCCAGCCAGACCCGCGACAGGGCGATTGGACGGCCCTCCCAGCACGCGGCGAAGGCGCAGGCAACCGAGAGGACCCACGTGGCGACGTTGAGCGCGGTGAACCGGTTGCCGCCCGACAGGGCGAACGTCACCGCGCCGAGCCCGAGGGCCGCCAGCGCAGGTCGCAGCCGGATACCCGCCGCTGAGAGCGCCGCACCGGACGACGGCGCCGTCGCGCTGTAGGCAGCCGCCGCGTCCGGCGCGCGCAGCGGTAAGTTGCCCCACTCCAGCACCCCTGAGCGGCGCGTCAGCGCGAGACCGACCAAGAAGACCAGCGCCGCCACGGCGAACCACGCCGCAGCAGTCGCGCCATCCAGGCGGCGCGTCACCGACAACTGCGTCTGGAGAGCGATGGCGAACGCGGCGAGCAGCAGTGGTGTCCCCGCGAGTGGGAGCCACACCCGCCTCCGTGCGCGCGTGGGCTCCAAGCGCGTCCGCGGTCCTGTCCCCGCCGTGGGCACCGTCTGCATCACTGTGCTCATGGCTGCCTACGCGCCCAGACGAGCTCCAGCGCGAACAGAGCGACTAGTGAAACCAGCCCAGCCGCTCCCAGTGTCGACCCAACGACGAAAGAGCGCGGCAGGAACGACAGGCGGTACTCGCCCGGCGCCGCTCCCGGGACGCCGATAAATCCACCGGCAGGCCCGACCCAGGCGTTCCCCCCAGGCCCGGCGACGTGCCAGCCCGACGAGTACGTTTGCATGACCACCAACTGGGTGTACGCCGCGGGAGCCGTCGGTGGAACGGTGGCGATGATTCGGTTTGGGCCGTCGAAACGAACCGGGACCTCCACGACCTGACCCGACGCAAGTGCGCTCGCGCTCGCGGCGCGGCCGTACGGCAGGCGCTGTGGGTCGGCGACAAACGCGAAGGGCAGTCCCGGCGGCGCGGTGTACACCACGCCGAAATCCAGCTCGCGGATCACCTGCGTGTTGGGCAGCGGCTGGGCGCCGCGGGGAGCGACGACATACTTCGCGCCGGCATGGAAGAGTCCCCCCTCGGGGGCGCCTGCGGTCGGCTGCAACCGCGGCGTGAACAGCCACACGCTGTTCAGGATTGGCACCTCAAACTCGACCTGGCTGGTGTTCGCGAAGCTGCGGAAGAAGTTCTCGTGATTGTGCACGTAGTACACGCCGGGGTCGTGCTGGCGCAGCCATCCAAAGACCTGCTGGGCACCGATAGGAAAGGGCGGGGTGTTCCACTCTGGCCGATTGGTGACCCACGGGTCCTGAGCGGCCCGGATCACCATCCAAGCCAGCGCCAGCCACAGAGCGGTACGGAGCACCCCGATCCGTACGCGGCGCGCTCGGTAGCCGCGCACGCGCAGCCCGAGCAGGCGCACGGGGATGACCGACGGCCCGACGCCGTCCAGCCAGTCTCGCGCCGCCCAGAGCCGATAGCGGGCGTACTCAGCGCCGGAGAGTAGCAGCGGGACGATCAGGATCGTCGTCACATGCGTCCCGGTGCTCCAGTAACGCAGCTGGCGCATGAGGTCCCACGCCTGCCACACGGCGTACATGAACGTGTATCTGGCCGCCGCCCACGCTACCGTCAGTGCCGCGCCTATCAGCAGCAAGTAGAGGTCGCGCCGGCGGTAGTGCCCGAGCGCTGGGACCAGCAGCGGCAGGAAGGCAAAGACGCTGGCGCCAACATATGCGTAGTGCACTCCCCAACCGAGGGGACTGGCTCCGAGCAGCTCCCGCTCCCAGAAGCGCTTGTCGGCGATCACGAAGGAAAGCAAGGTCGGAATGACCGGCTGCGTTCCGCGGAAGGTCACGTCGATCGGCTTGTCGGCAAAGGCCCGCATGTCGACCATCGGCAGCCCCTGAGGGGCGTCCAGTAGCGCCCCGAGCCCGAACACCAGTGCGCCTGCCATTGCCGATCGCCAGCGCACTGTCACTGCCCGGCCGCCGGCGTCCAGTCGCCAGTCGACGGCGTAGCCGGCCAAGAACAGCAACATCACGGCCGAGAGCAACAGCCACAGGTAGACGTTTCCCGCGTGAAACAGCATGGCGTAGGAAAACGCCGACACTGCCACCGGTCCTGGGCGACCAGTGCGTAGGGCTACGACGAAGCTGGCGAGCGTCGGAGCCATCCAGGCGTGCTGGAACGACTGCGCCAGGTTGAACCCACTGCTGATGCGCGCCACCAGGCTGCCGGCGGTCATGCCGATCACACCACCGGCGACCGAGACTCCACGTCCCAGACCGATCACCCGGCACAGCCAGTAC
>DASTZM010000573.1:0-4688 GCA_035764305.1 Chloroflexota bacterium
CCGCCAGCACGACCGCCTCGGTTCTCTGGCGCGCGTACTGTTCGCAGAAGTACCGACTCACCCGCATGGCCCGGCCGCGGGCGCACCGCCCGCCTCGGCTCCGGCCGCCGGTGCGTGGTCGTCCCGCGCCAACCCACCGGCCGCAACCAACACCGAGCTGCGCCTCCTGCGCCCATCATCGCTCGCCCCCGTTGCGCGGCGGTGCCGGTCGGCGCGCGGCTCCGGTTGAGGTCCCCTTCGGCTCGCGCCGCTTTGTCCGTCGCCCCTGAACCCCTACCCCCGCCGCTCCGTCCCCCGAGCGCGTCCTCCTCTCACGCCGCGACAGCCGCCCCCGCATACGACTCACACTCCGCGTCGTCAGCTGCATCTGGGCCCGCGGCGACCTCCCGCGGCAGCGGGAAAGACAGGCGTTCGTCTACGAACATCTCCCGCTGCAAGGTAGCCCCCTCGCGGCACAGGTGGCCGATCACCCTGGCGATGACGTCGCCCGGCGTCGACGCCCCCGCGGTCACCCCAACCGACTGGGCAGTCTCCACCCACCGGCACTCCAGCTCCTCCACACACTGGATCAGATGTGCGGGAGTGCCGGACCCGCTCGCCACCTCCCTGAGGCGCTGCGAGTTAGAGCTGGTGCGGTCGCCCACCACAAGCACGACGTCGACCACCCGCGCCAGCCACGTGACCGCGGCCTGGCGGTTGCGCGTGGCGCGGCAGATGTCCGTCGCGGCGGGCTGCGCCAGCGCCGGGAAGCGACGCCGAAGATGGTCGACCACCGTGTCGACCTCCTGCGGGCTGAGCGTCGTCTGCGTGACGCAGGCCACTCGGTCCGGGTCCGCGACGCGGATGTCGGCCACCTCCGCGGGATGCGTCACCAGCTGCATCCCCGGCACCTGGCCCAGCGTGCCGGCGACCTCGTCGTGTCCCGCGTGGCCGATCAGCACGACGTCGTGACCCAGCCGCCCGAAGCGCCTCGCCTCCCGGTGCACCTTGGCCACCAGGGGGCACGTTGCGTCGATCACTCGGAGGTCGCGCGCCCTCGCCTCCGCTCGCACCGCCGGCGGGACGCCGTGCGCGCTGAAGATCACCACGCTGCCGCGCGGCACGTCGTCCAGTTCGTCGACGAACTCGGCCCCCGCCGCCGCCAGGCGGGCGACGACGTGCGCGTTGTGCACGATCGCACGGCGGACGTACACCGGCGGCGGGAACAGCGCCAGCGCGCGCTCCACGGTCGCGATGGCTCGGACGACGCCGGCGCAGAACCCGTGGGGCGAGACCAGCACGACCCGCTCGACCATCGGCCGCGCTGCCTCTAGCAGCCCATCACGCTGACCACCACGTCTCGCTCCCGCGCGTGGTCCAGCTCGATCAGGAAGATCCGCTGCCAGCGCCCGAACATGAGCCGGCCATCCATCAGTGGGACGGTCTCGCTCGTGCCGAGCACCAGGTGCTGGCAGTGCGCGTGTCCGTTGGGACATTCGTCCTCGACCATGTTCGCCCAGCGGACGGTGAAGTCGTTGTGGAAGTACTCGCGCCCCGCCGGGGCGACCGATGCCAGCATCCGGGCCAGGTCCTTCAGCAGCTCCGGCTCGTGCTCGTTGATCTTGATCGCCGCCGTCGTGTGCCGGGAGAACACCGTCACCGTCCCTTCGGCGATGCCGGAGCCCGCCACGACCCGCTCCACGTCGCCGGTCACGTCGATGAACTGCGGCGCGTGCAGCGTTTCGTAGCGCAGGATGGTCCTGACCACCCGGAGCGGCCCGCCCGTGGCCGGCAGCCGAATGAGATCGGGTGTGACCGAGCTCTCGGGTGCGTAGGGGGTGTAGGTGAGTGTCACGTGGGCTCCCTCCTCTTAGCGGCAGTGCTCGTCCCGGATCCGCTCCGCCACGAGGCGGCCCGAGACCATGGCGATCGGTACGCCGGTGCCGGGATGCGTGCTGGCGCCGGCGAAGTACAGGTTTCTGAAGCGGCGGTGGCGGTTGGATGGACGGAAGCACGCCATCTGCGTCAGCCGGTGGGACAGGCCGTGGGTCGAGCCCTTCGTCAGGTTGTAGCGGCGCGCCCAGGAGATGGGGGTGTACGCCTCTTCGAACTTGATGTGCGACTCGAGATCGTTGATGCCCAGCGCGCGCAGGCGGCGGAAGACGTGCCGGCGCGCTTCGTCGCGCAGCTCGCCCCAGTCCTGCCGGGTGCTGTCGTCCATGTGGCCGACCGGAACGATGGCCGTGAGGGTGTCCTGCCCTGGCGGGGCCATCGCTGGGTCGACGCGCGCCGGAGCGTGGACGTAGACGCTCGGGTTGGCCGGCAGGCCGAAGTCGCGCGAGATGCCCTCGAAGTTCGCGCGGTAGTCGTCCGCCAGGAAGAGCGTGTGGGGGCCGAGCGATCCGTACACCTTGTCCACGGCCCAGAAGAAGCTGATCGTCGAGCACGAGAACTGCTTGCGCGACAGCTCCCTTACCATGCCGTCGCGCGGCAGGAGACGCTCGTACACGTAGGGCAGGTCGGCGTTGGCCAGCACGGCATCCGCCTCCATCCGCGACCCATCGGCCAGCGTGACGCCCCGGGCCAGCCCGGCGTCGGTGTCGATCTGCGCCACGTCGGTCCCGAACGCGAACCGCACGCCGGCCTCACGCGCCACATCCACCAGCGTCTCGACCACGCGGTACATGCCGCCCTTCGGATGCCACACCCCGTGCGCCAGCTCGGTGTAGGGAAGCAGCGAGAAGGTCGCGGGCGCCTCGAAGGGGCTGAGCCCCGTATAGAGGTCCTGGAAGGTGAAGGCGCTCTTCAGCCGCGGCGCGCGGAAGTACGCCGACATGTTGCGGTAGTGGTTGACCAGCGGCTTGAGGCGAAAGAGCAGGCTGAGCGTCTGGAGACTGATCAGGTCAGACACCCGCCGGAAGTCGCGGTTGACCAGCTGCTCGACGACCAGGTGGTAGTGCCGCTGGCCTTCCCGTAGATAGCGCACGAGGCCCTCGTAGCTCTCCGGCTGGATCGCTTCCAGCTGCCGGCGCATCGACTCCATGTCGGACGTGAGCGCGAGCCCGCTCCCGTCGTCGTAGACCAGGCGGTAGGTCGGATCGACCCGTCTCAGCTCGAGCCTCTCGTCCATCGACGCGCCCAGCGCGCGGAGCTCGGCGTCGTACACCAGCGGCATGACGAACAGAGTCGGACCGGTGTCGAAGTGATGCCCGTCGCGCACGAAGCGACCGCAGCGGCCCCCGGCCTGCGCGTTCTTCTCGAGCACCGTCACGCGGAAGCCCGCCCTCGCCAGGTGCGCCGCCGCCGTGATGCCGCCGATGCCCGCCCCGATGACGATGACCGATCTCGACGTCATCGGCCGGCGTCTCCGGATACGGCGATGGCCGGTGACACGGTCACGCTGCCCGGCGCGCTCAGCATGGACGAGAGGATCAGCCATGACATGCGCAGACCGGCGCCAAAGCTCTTCCTGTCGGCGTAGTGGGGACGCAGCCGGAACCCTTCCCGTTCCAGCGTCTCGATCAGCCACTCGAAGCGCGCGATGTAGGCCAGCCCCGCCAGTCGGTGGCGCGCGGACCGGACGCGGGCGAAGTAGCTCCTGCCGGCGTCGAAGCAGGCGCGCGCCAGCCGCACGCGGCGCTCCACCCAGGCGCGGTAGGCCTCGGAGTGAACGTCGTGCGGGCCGATGCCGCCCGCTTCGAGGATCTCGCGGGGCACGTTGTAGTAGCCGAGCCGCAGGTCGTCGAACGTGTCGCGCAGCATGTGCACGATGTGCGCTCCCGTGACGGCGAGGTAGCGCGTCTCGTCGTGCGGCGCGAACGCGCCGTGGCCGATGACGTAGTGCAGGTTCTCGGTGACGGCGATCGCCAGCCAGCCGGTGTACTCCGTGAGCTCCGCCTGCCAGATGAGCCGTCCGCGCCGGGCGGCGTCGAACTCCATCACTCGCATCATGTTGAGCAGGTAGGCGTGCAGACCGGCGGCGTCGGGTCCCCCGTCCCGCACGAGCTCGACCAGCAGCCCCTCGTGCGGGCTCGTGTCGTGTGGTGGCTCGCCACGAAGGCACGCGGCGAGCAGCGATTGCTGCCGCTCGAGGAACCGGCTCTGTTCGACTCGCGCGTCCTCCCCGAGCGCCGGGTCGGAAGGCGCGTCGAGCGTGTCGTCGACCCAGCGGAAGTACGCGTAGGCGCGGTAGGCGTCCTCCACGCGCTCCCGGTCCCCGAGCAAGCGGAAGGTGTAGTAGGTCTGTCTGCTTGCGGCCTTCGTGATGGCCGCGGCGAGTGTCTGGCTCATGTCGTTCACCCGGTGGGTTGGTTCTTCAAGCGCGCCGCTACCCCATCGCGCAGCGGAAGATGGGGAACATCGCGCCGTACGCCCGCGGTAGCTCGCGGACCAGCCGCATGGGCGAAAGCGTCGTCGGGTCGAGGTGGCGGAACCGGAGCTCCGTGTAGCGCACGCCCGGGCGACCGGAAAGCGCTGCGACCAGGCGGCGAGATTCGCCCACCGGGATGACGGGGTCGTAGCGGTCGTGCATCACGTGAATCAGCGGAGCGTGGATCTCCCTCGCGCGTGCCAGCGGAGACATGGCGGCCAGGCGCTCCTGGAACCCCGCCGGGAGCTGGTCGAGAGCGCTCTCCGCGCTTTCGCGGTCCGCCGCGGTCAGAAGCCGGTAGACGGCGCGGCCCTCCGTCGAAAGACCCGCGGGATCGAGG
>DASTZM010000574.1:0-4492 GCA_035764305.1 Chloroflexota bacterium
TCCTCGAACAGCCCCGGCTTGTCGCCGATCAGCCGCTCTACCGCCGCCAGCATCTTGGGGTGTGTCGCGATGGCGTGCAGACGCGCGTCCCACTGGATGAAGTGGGAGATCTTGCGCACCACGTCCTGGCGCTGCTCCGCCGACAGCTCAGGCAACAGCTTGCGCGCCGCCGCCTCGAACTGGATGCCGCGATAGCCGGGATACCGGCCGCCGATCACGTCCAGCATCCCGTCCAGCGCGTCCTTCACCTCCTGCGGACTGAACGCGTTCTCGATCGCCAGGAACCCCTGCTCCCGGAAGTGCGCCTCCTGCTCCGGGGTAATCGCCTCCCACCCGTCGATCGCCGTGGCCACGCCGTGGTGGCGGTACAGGCGGGCGTCGTAGTCGGCCGGCCGGAACTCGTCAAACGAGCCGTCTACCGGGGTCTCGGCCGGCTGGGCTGTCGGGGCTGTCGGGGCTGTCGGGGCATCTGGTGTGGCGACCATCGTCTTCCTCGTACCCCGATCCTACACCGTTCCTACGCGTCGTTCCACCAGACGCGTCGCGGGGCCATGCCTGACGCGTCCTCGTCGGGCGCGGGCTCCGGCGCGTCCTCCACCGGATCGCCCGGCGGCGCCAGCCGGCGCCGCCAACGCTCGGCGGTCTCCCGGTCTTTCAGGCCCCACGCGCGGCGCTGGGGACCCTGGTACACGTCGTAGACCAGGTCGCCGCGCTCGCCCGCCCGGCGCGCCACGATACGCCAGGCGCGCATGCTGCGCGCCGTCTGGACGGGCGGCTGATCCGGGAGCTCCGGGGTGTCGGCGGGCATGGGCGGTGCGGCCGCGCTCCTGGGAGCGCGGCGTCACCCCCGGTAACGCACCAACCCGACAGAAAGTTCTTCCGCGCAGGGAACCGTCTGGTCGCCCGGCGCCGGCCCGCCGCTCAGGCCGCCTTGGCGGGATTGGCTGGGTTGGGCGCACGCACGAGCGCCGTCACCGTGTCCAGCAGGTCCTGCAGCCCAAACGGCTTGCCCAGCGTCGCCGAGGCGCCGACCTCACGCCCCCACTGGTTGGCATCCCGCGCGGCGGTCATGACCACGATCGGCGCGTGCGGCCCTGGCAGTGTCCGGTAGCGGCGCGAGAACTCCCACCCGTCCATGACGGGCATGCGCATGTCCAGCAGGATGGCGTCCGGCGGCGGGGCGCCGCGCGCGGCGCGCTCGGACAGCACCTGGAGCGCCGCCTCGCCATTCGCCGCCTGCTCGACGGCAAAGTCCTCAAGCTCCAGGATGTCGCAGACGGTGCTGCGGATCGCGGCGTCGTCGTCGACGACCAGCACGAGAGGGAGCGGCGTGCGCATCACGGGACGATGTCGGCTCAGTTAGTCTTCAAGAAGCGGGCCACGGCGTCCAGGAGGGCGTCCACCTGGAACGGCTTCCGCAGCACCCCCTCCGCGCCCAGCGCGGCTGCATCTTCCGCCGGCACGCGTGAGGCGGTGAAGACGATCACCGGCGCGGGCGGGGTCCCCATCGCCGCCGCGCGCTCCCGGTAGGTGCGCACGAACGTCTTGCCGTCCATACCCGGCATGCGCAGGTCGACGAGGATCAGGTGGGGCCAGGCGGAACGCTCGGCCATCGCGTCCAGCGCCACGAGCGCCTCCGTGCCGTCGGAGGCGGTGGCGACGGCGTATCCCTCGTCTTCCAGCGCCAGCCGGACGAAGGCCACGATCTGCGGCTCATCGTCCACCACCAGCACCGTGCCGAGGTCAGTCGGTCCAGTCATAGGCAACCCGTCATCGCAGCGCACCGCGCGTGCCGCGGGGGCGTGCGGATTTCACACTCCCGACTGCGGTCTCGTTAAAGACACGTTTCTGTTCAGACTCGACTACCCGGCCGCGCGGCGCGCTTTATGCAGTGCATACAGCCTGCCTCTTGATTGTGGGGCAGAGCCGTGCGTGCAGATGCAGAAAGGAGCACTCTTTGACTTCGACGAACATCAACGTCAATCGCTACGACTACGGGGACTACTACACCAAGCGAAGCACCGTCGCCGCGACATTTGAAGACCGTGCCGACGCCGAGCGCGCCATCAACGCCCTCAAGGACGCGGGCTTCTCGGCCGACCAGATCGGCGTCGCGCTGCGCGACCGCACCCAGCAGGGTGAGCTGATCGAGGACACCGGCACCAAGGCGGCCGAAGGCGCCGTTTCCGGCGCACTGGGCGGCGGTCTGCTGGGCGGCGTCATCGGCTGGCTCGTCGGCATCGGCGCCCTCGCCATCCCGGGCATCGGGCCGGTCGTCGCCGGTGGCGCCCTCGCCACCGCGCTGGGCATCGCCGGCGGGACGGCCGCCGCGGGTGCGGGCATCGGCGCCGCCGCGGGCGGCCTGGTGGGCGGGCTCGTCGGTCTGGGCATCCCTGAAGAGGAGGCCAAGTACTTCGAGACGGGCTTCCGCTCGGGCCGCACGCTGGTCACCGTGAACGCCGGCCCCGGCCGTGCGACCGAGGCGGTGGACATGCTGCGCGCCTACGGTGGCGACATCGGCCCCGCCGGCACGCGCTACACCACGTCGACCGGTACCTACAACACCACGCGGCGTTAGCACTCCCTCCGCAGCGCCGCAGCGCCGCAGCACCGCTGCGCACAGCGCCCCCGCCGACTGAGGCCGGCGGGGGCGCTTTCCTTATAGTGACCGGCATGCCCCGCGCCCGCTTCTCCGTCGCGCTCTCCAACCAGCACATCGAGTGGAGCGCCTATCGCGACGCGCTCCAGGCCGCCGACGCGCTGGCGTTCGAGACCTTCTGGTCGTTCGACCACTTGATGCCCATCGGGGGCGACCCGGACGGGTCGTGCCACGAGTGCTACACCACTCTGGCGGCCCACGCCGCGCTGACCAAGCGCATCCGGGTCGGCGCGCTGGTCACCGGCGCCGCCTACCGAAACCCCGCCCTGCAGATCAAGATGGCGACGCAGGTCGACGTCATCTCGGGCGGGCGGTTCGACTTCGGGATCGGGGCAGGCTGGGCTGAGCGCGAGTTCCGCGCCTTCGATCTTCCCTTCCCCACGCCGCAGGAGCGCGTCGGCAAGCTGCGCGAGACGCTGGTCTTGGCGAAGCGGCTGTGGAGCGGCGACCCGACCAAGAAGGTCACCTACGAAGGGAAGTACGTCCGCACCCACGACCTGTTCCTGAACCCGCAGCCGGTCCAGCGCCCGCGTCCGCCGATCCTCATCGGCGGTGGGGGCGAGCAGCTCACGCTCAAGGTCGTCGCGCGCCACGCCGACATCTGGCACGGCTTTGGGGACCTGCAAACGCTCACGCGCAAGTGCGCGCTGATCGACGAGTACGCGCGCGCCATCGACCGCGATCCAAAGAAGATCGCGCGCTCCAGCAGCGTGAACATCTGGGTGGGAGAACCCACCGCCCAGCAGAAGGAGCGCCTGGGCGAGCGCGGCCTGCGGTCGCTGATCTCGGGTTCGCCGGAGCAGATCGAGCGGCGCCTTCAGGAGTACGTCGACGCGGGGATCACGTACTTCATCGTCGGATCGATGGGCGGGCTGAACGTCGAGAACTGGCGCCGCATCTCGGAGCAGGTGCTCCCACGCTTCGCGGGGTAGCCGCTCGGGCCCACCTGGCCCACCTGGCCCACCTGGCCCACCTGGCCGACCTGGCCGTCCCGGCCGTCCCGGCCGTCGCCGCGGGTCTGCTCGCGGCGCTGCTCGCATTGGCCGGCTGCACCCGGAGCGTGCCGTCCACGGCGCCCACCACTGCGCCCGCCGCGCAGCCTGCGCCCGAGATCGCGGTTCGTCCTCCGCCGCCGCCCGATGGCCTGCCCGCGGCGCGGGTGACGCGCGTCGTCGACGGCGACACGATCGACGTCGACCCAGGTGGGCGCGTGCGCTTGATCGGCATCGACACGCCCGAAGCGGTCGATCCGCGCCGGCCGGTGGAGTGCTTCGCCAAGGAAGCCTCCGCCGCGATGGGCGGGCTCGTCGCCAACCGCACGGTCCTGCTCGAGCTCGACCCCACGCAGGGCGAGCGCGACACGTTCGGGCGGCTGCTGCGCTTCGTGTGGCTGCCGTCCGAGTCAGCGGCGACTCAGACTCCGCAAGGCGCGCGGCCCACACTGGTCAACTTCGAGCTCATCGCGCGCGGCTACGCGCACGAGTTCACGTACAACACCAGCTACAAGTACCGCGACCTGTTCAAGCAGGCGCAGGCCCACGCGCAGCGCTACAAGCTGGGGCTCTGGGCGCCCGAGACGTGCGCCGGATTCACCGCGCGCCCTGCGCCGACGCCCCGTCCGACTCGCTAGCTCCCCTCGCCAGCTCCCCGTCCCTGCTGAGTCGTGGCGGCGATGGCCTTTAGCAGGCGGTCCACGCTGAACGGCTTCCGCACGACTTCGCGCACGTCCTCCTGGGGGAGCCTGAGCGCCGACGGTGGGATGGCCGAGACGACGATCACGGGGGCGTGGGGCGGCGGCGTCCGCCGGTACATGTCCAGGAAGCTCCAGCCGCT
>DASTZM010000575.1:0-3229 GCA_035764305.1 Chloroflexota bacterium
GCGAGCACCTTGTCGTGAAGGGGGACACCCTGTTCTCGATCGCGCGACGCAACGGGGTCACTATCGACGCGCTCGTCGCGGCGAACGGTCTTCCTTCGCGGGATGCGCTGCTCCCGATTGGGCGCACGCTGGACGTCCCGCCACAGAGTACGGCGTCTGCGGCCCCACTTCCACCGACACAGGGTGCGCACACGGTGGTGAAGGGGGACACGCTCTACTCCATCGCCCGGCGCGCGAACACCTCGATCGAGGCGCTGGTGGAGGCGAACGACCTGGGCTCACGAGAGGCCGTACTCCGGGTAGGCCGCACGCTCGTCATTCCCGCGCCAGGTGCTCCCACCGCCCAGATGGCCGGGTCGGTTGCGCCGACGGTGGGTGCGCCTACGGCGGGTCCGACGCAGGAACGGGCGCCGGCGGCTGGCCGGTACACGGTTCTCAAGGGCGAGACGCTGTTCTCTATCGCTCGACGTGTCAACACGTCTGTCGAGGCTCTGGTCGCGGCGAATGGGCTTGGGTCGCGCGACGCGGTGCTGGTCGCTGGGCGCACGCTCATCATTCCGTAGGGAAGGAAGCTAGGCGGTGGGGTGAGCGGCGACGGGCTCGACGGGGTAGCGGGCGCGCCAGGCGTCGAAGCCACCTTCCAGGGCGTAGGCGTCGTAGCCCAGCGCGCGCAGCACGAGCGCCGCACGGGCGCTGGTTTCCTCGTCGCGTCAGGTGCAGTAGGTGACGACCTGGCGGGCCCGCGCGCGGCCGTCGGCGGGCGGTCCGTGGACGGCAACCGCGCCGCGGGCCTCGTCCGTTTCCGCGCGGCGCGCGGCCCAGTCGGCGACTTCGTCGGGGAGGACGCGCACGCTGCCGGGGATCTGACCGTGCTCCGGGGCGTAGCTGGAGCGCGAGCGCACGTCGAGCACAATCGGCGGCGCGGGGTCCGCGAGTCGCCCGGCCAGGTCGGCGGGAGTGATACGCGGCGCTGCTCCGGCGAGGGCATGGTCGAGCAGGTGGAGCGGCAGGCTGAAGAGGTCCGAGACCTCCCCGCCGCGCTCCTCCGGGAGCGTCTCCCGCTCGACGTGCCGGCCGTACCAGGCGGTGAGCGGCGTGGCGCTGACGCCGTGGACGATGACCGATGCGATCACGACGACGCCGACGATGGCGAGGAGCCGCTCGGCGTCGGGCACATTGCCGCTCACGACGAGCAGCGCGAGCAGAAGGGAGCTGAGCCCGCGCGGCCCGAACCAGGCAACGAACAGCTTGGCGGGGCGGCTCATGGAGGCGCGCAGCAGCACGAGTCCCATGGCAGCGGGCCGGGCGACAAGCAGCGCGGCGGCGGCGAGCAACAGTGAGGGGAGGAGTGGGGCGGCACCGGCGGCGATCATGGCGGAGAGGAGCGCGCCGAACAGGATGAAGGCGAGCAGCATGGCCATCTCCGCGGTGACCTCGCCGTACTCGAGGAAGCAATCGCACAGCTCCTGGTTGAGCACGACCACGGATGCCCCGGCCGCGAACGCGGTCAGGAAGCCGTCGCCGCCCAGCGCCTGTCCGGCGGCATAGGAGGCAAGCACGAGTCCCAGCCCGTAGAGGGCCTGGTACTCGCGGCGGATGGCGAGCCGGTCGTCGACGCGGCGCATCAGCCAGGAGCCGAACCCACCGACGACGAACCCCACCGCCGGGCTGACGACGAACAGCCGGATCAGGAGTGCGACCCAGTCGCCCGGATCGCGCATGCCGCCGCGGAGGAGGGCGATGAGGACGAGGACGATGGGGAGCACGGCGACGTCGTTGGTGCCCGCTTCGACGGAGAGGGTGCGGCGCACGGAGCGCGGGATGCGATGGTCGCGTGTGACGTCGCGCAGCACGACGGGGTCGGTGGAGGCGAGGACGGCGCCGAGCAAGACGGCGACGAGGGGCGGCAGCGCGAAGAGCAGGTACGCTGCGCCGGCCACCAGACCGATGGTGAGCAACGTGCCTGGTCCGAGGATCAGCGCGGGCACGACCCAGCCAGTCTCGTCGAAGCGCAGCTTGATCGCGTCGAGGAACAGCACGAGCGCGAGGCTGACTGTGGCAACCGCCTCTAGCGTGACGTCGTGCGGCCCGACGTGCAGCAGGCCGAGTCCGCGCTCGCCGAGCAGCACACCGATACCGAGGAAGAGCAGCGGGAAGGAGATGGGCGCGCGCTCGATCAGGCCGGAGACGAGCGCGGACAGCGTGAGGACGGCGGCGAGAAGGGCCAGGGCGGTGAGCAGATCGGGCACAGGTGGCTCGCGCTAGGCGCTACGGGTCCGTGCCACGCGACGGCGCGCGAGTGGGCATGAGACCGAGTATGCGCGACGGCGCGCAGGGAGGGTGGCGAGGGGAGGCGAGGTGGCGGAAGGGGTGGGGCCGGCGCTGGTGGTGCGCCGGCGGCTGGTGTTCACATCGAACACATCCGGGCGAACGAGCCGGGGACGCTGCTCTACGTGGCGATGCGCGACGCGGAGGACGAGAACGGGTTTCTGCACGTCATGGCGTTCGCGGACGAGGCGGCGGAGCAGGCGCACCGCACGTCGGCGCCGGTGCAGCGGTTCGTCGAGGTGCTGTACCCGGAGACGGTGGATGGGGTGGCGTTCAGGGACTACGTGGGGGTGGCGGCGACGTAGCGGCTGAGCTTCTCAGGCACGGGTGAGGGGGGCGATGGAGAAGATGGTGCGGAACTGGAGGCAGTAGATGACGGCGGCGCGGTAGGCGGTGGGGTCGGCGCCGGGGGGCAGCTCGTAGGTGAAGCCTCCCTCGGAGGCTTTGAGGCGGCCGACCTGGAGGGCGCCGCGGGTAACGTCGTCGTGGGTGTTCGGGGCCGCAATAGGGGTGAGGTAGACGTAGAGGTCGGGGCCGTTGGTGACGCGGAAGTCGCTCAGCTGGAGGAAGGCCATGCCGGTGGTGTCGCGGAGGAGGGTGGCGGTGCCGCTGCCGCGGTGCACGGCGTCTCGGTCGGAGAAGGAGCCTCGGGCCAGGGGGGCGGCGGTGGCGGCTAGCTGTTCGGCGAGACGCGTGCGGATGAACAGGGGCGAAGCGAGGTACCAGGCGACGGCGAGGGCGCAGGCCGTGAGGGTGAGCACGGCTCCGAGGACGACCGGGCGGGCGCGCCACCACGCGAGCGAGCGCGGGGTGAGGACTGACCCGGGCGCGACGGTGTCCATGGCTCCACTCTAGCGCGACTTGGGCGGCGAGGTCTAACGTACGTTACGGCGACGGCGGG
>DASTZM010000576.1:0-14368 GCA_035764305.1 Chloroflexota bacterium
GAGAGGAGGCAATCGTTGGGCACGAAGGCGGTGGGCTGTCCGAGCTGCGCGGTGGCCTGCTCGAGCGCGTACTCGACCACGGGATGGCGGCCGTCTGCGATCTCGAGGGAATCGCCGTCGTCAAGCTCG
Organism: Chloroflexota bacterium; assembly: GCA_035764305.1. Taxonomy (GTDB): domain Bacteria; phylum Chloroflexota; class UBA11872; order UBA12225; family UBA12225; genus DASTZM01. Next base: position 130 of record DASTZM010000576.1, read on the forward strand.
GGGCGTACGTAGGCGCGGCGCAGCGCCACTTCGGCGAAGGATGCAAGGGTGTCGAGCTGCGCCAGCGCGGCGCCGGTGGTGAGCAGCGCATCGGCGCGGCGCGCGATCTCGCGCTGCAGCTGGGAGAAGATCGCGCGCTCCAGCTCGGTGATGCGCTCCGCCGCGTGGAGGACGACGTTCTCGTACTCCTTCAGCTCGGGGGTGATGTAGCGCTCGCCGTCGGCGAGCGTCTGGCGGCGGATGTAGTGGGACGGCACCTCGCCCTTGTAGGCGTGGGAGACGTGCAGGTAGTAGCCGAAGACCTTGTTGAAGCCCACCTTGAGGCTCTTGATGCCAGTGCGCTCGCGCTCGAGCGCCTCCAGCCCGGCGATCCAGGCGCGCGCGTCGGCGCTGGACTGGACGAGCTGATCGAGCTCGGGCGCGTAGCCGGGCTTGATGAGGCGCTCTTCCTCCCACGAGCCGATCTTGGGCGCGTTGGGGCCGTCGAGCGCCGCGTCGAAGACGGCGCGCTCGATCAGCGCGGCGACGTCGTCACACGGGTCGACCCTGGTGAGGAGCGCGGCGATGGCGGAGTCTTCGGTGGTGGGGAGCCGGCGGACCTCGGCGGCGGCGAGGAGGGTCTGGCGGAGCGCGAGGAGATCGCGCGGCAGGGCGATGCCCTGGCGCACACGGTTGGTGAGGCGCTCGAGGTCGGCGATGCGGGCGAGGAGGGCGCGCAGCTCGGCGCGGAGCACGCCGTCGGCGTAGAGTGAGTGAACGGCGTCGTGGCGGCGGCGCAGCTCGACCAAGTCGCGCACGGGCTGGCCGAGCCAGCGGCGGAGGAGGCGACCGCCCATGGGAGTCCTGGTGTCGTCGAGGACGGCGAAGAGGGTGGGACGCGCGGCGCCGTCGGGCGTGCGGCCCACCGCGCCGCGCGACTCGATCAGCTCGAGGTTGCGGCGGGTGAAGCCGTCCAGGCGGACGAACTCATCCGGGGCGTAGGTCTTGAGGCCGTCGAGGAGGGTAAGGAGCTGCTTGTGGGTCTGCTCGAGGTAGGCGACGAGGGCGCCGGCAGCGCGGACGGCGAGTGGGAGGTCGGCGCAGCCGTAGCCGGCGAGGCTGGTGACGCCGAAGAGGCGGCAGAGGGTTTCTTGGGAGGTTTCGAGGGTGAATTGCCAGGGGTCGAGGTAGGTAGTGGGCCGTGTGCCGATGGCGATCGTTTCGGGCTGCACCGGCTGCCGGGGGACGCTGCGCGCCCCCGGACCCCCTAGCTTCCTTTTGCCGGCCTTCGGCCGGCCCAGCGGAGGGCTCTGCCCTCCGAACCTCCCGTCGGGGTGGTTGCGCCCCCGAACCCCTGCTCTCGTGTGGGCCGGCTGAGCGAGGGAGGTGCACGAACCCCGGATACTATGGGGCGGTGACGGTCACCAGGGATGATGTGGCGCGGGTGGCGGGGGTGTCGGTGGCGACGGTGTCGTATGTGTTGAATAAGGGGCCGAAGGCGGTCTCGGCGGAGAAGCGGGAGCGGGTGCTGGCGGCGGTGGCGGAGCTGGGGTACCGGCCGAACGCGATCGCGCGGAGCTTGCGGGCGCGACGGACGAGCATCCTGGGGCTGGTGGTGCCGGACAGCGCGAACCCGTACTTCGCGCGGCTGTCGCGGGCGGTGGAGGATGCCGCGGCGGAGCGGGGGTTCCAGGTGGTGGTGTGCAACGCGGCGGAGGACACGGCGCGTGAGGCGAGCCAGATCGAGGCGCTGCTGCGGCTACAGGTGGATGGGCTGATCTGGGTGCCGGCGGATGTTGGGGACGAGGGACGGGGGAGTGAGGGATGGGGGGCGGAGGGGAAGGAGGGCGGCGGGGCGCTGCCGGACCTGGCGCACGTGCCGACGGTGCAGGTTGACCGGGCGCTGTCCGAGCGCGTGGGGCTGACGACGGACGTGATCGAATCGGACAATGCGCTGGGGGGGCGGCTGGCGGCGGAGCACCTGCTGAAGCTGGGTCACCGGCGGATCGGGTTCATCTCGGGGCCGCCGGCGCACCGGCACACGGTGGACCGGCTGCGGGGCGCGCGCGAGGCGCTGGCGTCGCAGGGGGTGGAGCCGCTGGTGGCGCACGGCGACTTTGGCTACCGATCGGGGTACGAGCTGGCGCGCAAGTGGTGCGGGCCGTCACGCGAGGGGCGGCCGACGGCGATCATGTGCGCGAATGACGCGATGGCGTTCGGCGTGCTGTGCGCGGCGGCGCTGATGGGGGTGCGCGTGCCGGAGGAGCTGTCTGTGACGGGGTACGACGACATCCCGCAGGCGCGGTTCACGGTGCCGCCGCTGACGACGGTGGCGCAGCCGGTGGAGGCGATGGCGCGCGAGGCGCTGGACCGGCTGCTGCGGCGCGTGGACCGGGCGGCGCTCGCGGCGAGGAGCGGCGCGCAGAGCGGACCTGAGCAGAACGGCGAGGCGGAAGGACCGGTGACACGGGTGCATCCGGTGAAGCTGGTGGTGCGCGCGTCGACGGGAGCGTGCTTGCCAGAGTCGCGCCGTTCCCTGTAGTGTTGGCGCACTAGCCCCGTGGCGACGATCCAGGAACGTCAGGTCCATAACGGCGCCGGCGTCGCAGACACGACGGGCGTCGAGGCGGCGCTGACGACGGCGGCGCCGGCGCTGCAGCCGCGCCTGCTGAACGCGCAGCTGAGCCAGCTGGAGTTCAACCGGCGCGTGCTGGAAGAGGCGCTGGACGAGAGCCATCCGCTGCTGGAGCGGGTGAAGTTCCTCTCGATCGTCCACTCGAACCTGGACGAGTTCTTCGGCATCGCGATCTCCGGGCTGCGGGCGCAGCGCGAGGGGGTGCAGGCGGGCACGGCGGGGCTGCTGCCCGACGGCCGGACGCCGAGTGAGGCGCTTTCGGCGGTGGAGGAGCGGCTGCAGCCGCTGCTGGAAGAGCAGGAAGTGTGCTGCCGGCAGCTACAAGCGCAGCTGGCGCAGAACGGGATCCACATCCTGGGGATCCAGGAGCTGGACCACGGGCAGCGCGAGTTCGCGCGCCAGTACTTCGAGGAGGACGTGTTCCCGGTCCTGACGCCGCTGGCGGTGGACCCGGCGCACCCGTTCCCGCACATCTCTCACCTGAGCCTGAACCTGGCGGTGATGCTGGATGACCCGCAGGCGGGGCGGCGGTTCGCGCGCGTGAAGATCCCACCGAACCTGCCGCGATTGGTGGCGATGCCGATGCCGGCGAACGCGCCGGCACCGGTGGGAGACGCGCACCAGCCGGCGTACTTCGTGTGGCTGGAGGCGCTGATCGCGGCGCACCTGGATCAGCTTTTCCCCGGCGTGCCGGTAGTGGGGCGCTACGTCTTCCGGGTGACGCGGGACTTCGACCAGGACATCCGGGAGCGCGATACCGAAAATCTACTGGGCTCGGTGAAGGAGAGCCTGCGCGAGCGGACGTTCAGCTTCGTGGTGCGGCTGGAATACACGCCGGACATGCCGGAGACGCTACGGTCGCGGCTGATCGACGAGCTGGAAGCGACGGAGGCGATCTGCAACGAGGAGCTGGCGCCGCTGGGGCGGCGCGATCTGATGGCGCTGTATGCGCTGGACCGCCCGGACCTGAAGGACCCACCGTTCGTGCCGCGCGTACCGGCGGTGCTGGGGACCCTGGGGACGACGAGCGGACAGTCGATCTTCGACGTGATCCGGCGCCGGGACCTGGTGCTGCACCACCCCTTCGATTCATTCGGGCCGGTGGTGCAGTTCATCGAGGCGGCGGCGGCGGATCCGGACGTGCTGGCGATCAAGCAGACGCTGTACCGAGTGGGGCGCAGCTCGCCGATCGTGGATGCGCTGATGCGGGCGCGCGAGGCGGGGAAGCAAGTGGCGGTGCTGCTGGAGCTGAAGGCGCGCGACGACGAGGAAAACAACATCCGTCTGGCGGAGCTGCTGGAAGACGCGGGCGTGCACGTGGTGTACGGGATCATCGGTCTGAAGACACACTGCAAGACGACGCTGGTGGTGCGGCGCGAGGCGGACGGGATCCGGCGGTACTGTCACATCGGGACGGGCAACTACAACGCGACGACGGCGCGGCTGTACACCGACCTGTGTCTGTTCACGGCGAACCCGGACATCGGGGCGGACCTGACGGACCTGTTCAACTACCTGACGGGCTGGTCACGCCAGGACAAGTACCGCAAGGTGCTCGTGTCGCCGACGACGTGGCGGCGCCGGCTGGTGGAGCTGATCGACCGGGAGATGGCGCACGCGGCGCACCGGGAGCCGGCGCGAATCATCATCAAGGTGAATGGGCTGACCGACCCGCGGATCATCGACCTGCTGTACCGCGCGTCGGACGCGGGGGTGAAGATTGACTTGATCGTGCGGGGGATGTGCTGCCTGCGGCCGGGCGTGCCGGGGCTGTCCGAGAACATCCGGGTGATCAGCGTGGTGGGGCGGTTCCTGGAGCACAGCCGGCTGTATTTCTTCGAGAACGGTGGGGCGGAAGAGCTGTACGTGGGGAGCGCGGACATCATGGCGCGCAACCTGGACCGGCGGGTCGAGGTGGTGTGCCCGATCCTGGACGACGGGTGGCGGGCGCTGCTGAAGCGGAACGTGCTGGACCTGTACCTGCGGGACACCGTGCGCGCGCGCGAGCTGCAGCCGGATGGGTCGTATGCGCGGCTGCGGCCGCAGAGCGGGAAGCGGGGGGTGGACGCGCAGCAGGCGCTGCTCAGCCTGGCGAGGGAGACGCCGTAGCGCTCACGCCGGTGGCGGGTGGGCGTCGCGGATGCGCTTGAGGTCGAGCTGGGTCTGGACGTAGGTCGTGGGATCGCCCATGTCCATGTGGCGGCCGGCGATCTCGTAGCCGAAGTAGGCCTCGCGCTCGGCGAGACGCGCCTGGGCGCCGGTGAACTGGAACTCGCCGCGCTCGCGGCGGTCGAGGCGGACGTCCTCCTCGAGAACGTCGAAGATGCCGGCGGAGACGGCGTGGAGGCCGAACCAGCCGAGGTAGGTGCCGTCGGGCATCCCGGGCGTGCGGAGCTGCGCGCGCGCCGCCTCGGGAGTGGGTTTCTCGATCACGCGGCGGACGCGGTAGGTCCGGTCGCCAGCGGGCTCGCCGAGGATGGTGCCGAAGCCGGCGAGCTGGGACTCGGACAGCCGCTGGAGGCCGGAGACGCTGGTGCCGACGCGGGCATAGGCATCGAGGAGCTGGGCGGAGCAGCGTACGCCGGGCTCAAATGACTCGTAGATGGTGTCGCCGAGCATGACGAGGGCGGGCTGGCCGGCGGCGGCGTCACGGGCGCAGTAGACGGCGTGGCCGTAGCCCTCGGGGGTGGGCTGTACGGCGAACTGCACGGCGCCGGCCCACGGCGCCGCACCCTCGCGGTGGGCGATGTCGAGGTAACGCTGGAAGGGACCGTCTTCGCCCGGACCGGTGACGAGGCAGACGCGCTCGATGCCGGACTCGAAGGCTTCTTCGAGGATGAGGTGAAGGGTGGGCTTGGTGCGGCCGTCGACGTCGACGAGCGGGAAGAGGCCTTTGGGGATGGCATAGGAGGCAGGGCGGTGACGGGTGGCCTTGCCGGCGAGGGGGACGATGGCGATGGTGGGGCGTGTCTCAGGGGTCACGGTCTGGAGGCTCCGAGCTCGACGAGGAGGCGCTGCAAGACCGGCTCCACGAGCGCGCGGATGTGGTGGTTGGCGTAGCCGACCCAGGCGACGTCGGCGAGGGTATCGAGCGGTGGATCGAGCGGCGCGCCCCACGCGTCGGTGACGACGATGCCGGCGCGGCGGGCGATCAGCTCGGTGCAGAGGTCGTAGGGACGGGCGCAGAGGCGGAGGGGGAGTCCTTTCGCGCGCATGAAGACGGGGCGGAGATCAGCGATGAAGCGATCATGGCCGACCATGAGCTCGTAGAGCTGGCCACCGGAGGAGATGTATTCGTCGTCGAAGACGAGCGGGGCGCCGCCGGTCTGGTCGCCGACGACTTCGGCGAAGAGACGCTCTTCGAGCCAGGCGGCGGCTTCCTTGGTGCCGGGGAAGAATTTTGAAATGGTGGCGAAGCCGTGGGCGAGGGTGGGGGAGCGGCTGGGGGTGAGGGGACGCTCGACGGACTCGCCGGAAACGAGGTCGGTGGTGGTGCGGTGGGGCGGGCCGGTGGCGACGGCCCAGAGGGTGTCGACGTAGCGCGCGCGCGTGGTGGGCAGCTCGGCCTGGGCAGCGGCGACGACGTCGCTCAGGCGGGGAGGGCGGCCGAGGACGGCCTGACCGGGGGCGAGGGCGGCGAGCGCCCAGGCGGAGCGCTTGTCGTACATCAGGCCGCGGGTGCCGTCGATCGGGTCGACGATGCACTCGAGGACGGCGGCGGCGGGGTCGGAGCCGGCGGGAAGGGTTAGGCGGCCGTCGCCGACGAGCCCCTCGGCGATGAGGACGAGGGGACCGGGCAGGTCGGCCGCCCATTGGCCGGCCCACTCGAGCAGCGCGCGCTCGCCGCGCTCGTCGATGCGGTAGATGGTGTCGCCCGAGTAGTCGCCGGTCGCATCTCCGACGCGGGCGACGTCGGCGTCGGCGAGGGAGCGCTCGGCGAGGATGGCCGAGCGGAGGCGCGCGTGTAGATCCAGCAGGCGGGCGGCGAGCCGCTCGTGGGTCAGGCCGGCGATGGTGGGGGAGATCGCGGGCGAGGTCAGGCGCCGCTCTCCATGGGAAAGCCGAGCGCCTCCCAGGCGTCGAGGCCGCCCTTGAGGGCGACGGCGTCGGTCCGGCCGGCGTCGATCAGGAGGAGCACCCCACGGGCGCTCGTGTGCTCAGAGGGTCAGGTGCAGTAGAGGATGGGTTGTTTGCCGACGGGAAGGAGGCGGAGGGCGTCCCTGGGGCTGCGCTCGATGACGTCGAGGTCGAGCAGGAGGGCACCGGCGGCGCGGCGGGAACGGTAGGACTGCTCGCTACGCACGTCGACGAGGAGCGCGCGTCCGGCGCGGACGGCCTCGAGGGCGGCGGGAGGGTCGATGCGCGGCGCCTGGCGGTCATCGGCGCCGCTCGGGGCGATGGTCTGGCCGCCGGCGCGGCGCAGTGAGATGCCGCACGCGGCGAGGATAGGGAGGGCGGGCAGAACGAGGAGCGGAAGGGTGTCTCGTCTCGGCCCGAACGGCACCGAGCTTAGGGTAGCACCGCCTCCGCACCCGGCGTGGCGGCCGGAGCAGGGTCAACGGGCGTGCGCGGTCGCAGGGGCTCAACGACGAGGATGCGGTGTCCGACGACGTCGATGATGGCGTCCTCCTCGAGGCGCGCGGCGCGCACGAGGGCAACCTCGATGGGCAGCTTGGCGGCGTTCCAGTAGAGGTAGCCGACACCGCCCTTACGGAGGTTGAGCAGCCAGGTGACAAGCTGGGAGACGGTGGGCCGGGTGGAGGGCGACTTGGCGGCGGGAGCCTGGGGCTCACCGTCGGCGGCGCGGTCGCTGCGCCGGCGACGCACGGCGGCGAGGCGCTGGAACGCCGACGGTGCGGGCGCGGCTGCCGCGGCTGGCGCGGTGGCCAGCGGAGTGGCGCTAGCGCCCGGTATGGCGACGGCGGCCTGCGCGTGCTTCTCGGCGGCGATGGGTGTGGGGAACTTCAGGATCTTCCCGCGCACCGGCTCGGCCTTGTACGTGTCTTCGGTCAACCAGCCCCTCTGAACCGAATTCTAGGTCGGGCTCCGGGCGGGTCGGGTGGCGGGTAGCCCAGGTGGGTTAGCAGATCCGTAGCGGAACGTTAACGTTCGTCACGCAGCATGTAGCCGACACCCGGAACCGTGCGCACGTAGCCGGGATTCTGGGGGTCGGGCTCGAGCTTCTGGCGCAGCCGGTGGACATGGACTTTGACGAGGTCCTCGTTGCCCGCGCCGGGGAACCCCCAGACGTGCTCGACGATGGCGGAGTTGGTCAGGACGCGTCCGCGGTTGACCATGAGGTAATGCAGGATCTTGTACTCGAGCGGAGTGAGGCGGATCTCCTCCTCGCCGCGCTTGAGGGTGCGCGTGCGGAGGTCGAGCACGAGGTCGCCGGCGCGGAGCTCTTCGCCGGCGCCGGCGCTGCCGGGCGAGAACTGCTGGGCGCGGCGCAGGACGGCCTTGACACGCGCGACGAGCTGGCGGGGGGAGAAGGGCTTGGTGATGTAGTCGTCGGCGCCGAACCCGAGGGCCTGAACGACGTCGGACTCGTCGGTGCGGGCGGTGAGCATGATGACGGGAACTTTGGAGACCTCGCGGATGCGCTTGCAGACCTCGAAGCCATCGAGGCCGGGCATGTTGGCGTCGAGGATGACGAGCTCCGGGCTGTCGGCCTGGAAGCGCGCCCAGCCCTGCTCGCCGTCGAAGGCGGCGGCGATCTCGTAGCCCTCGCGGCGCAGGATGTAGGTCAGGACGTCCACGAGGTCGCGGTCGTCATCGACGAGCAAGACGGCCATGGTGTTCCCCTTTGCGTGCGGAGAGGTTACGCGGCGCCGGCGGCGGCGGGCTCGCGGGGGGCGGCGCGCTCGCCGTGGGCGGCGACGGGCAGCGTGAACCAGACGGTGGTGCCGCGATCGGGATCGCTCTCGAGTCCGATGGCACCGCCGTGCGCTTCGACAATGGCTTTGGTGATGGCGAGACCGAGGCCGGTGCCGGGAGAGGTGCGGGCCGAGCTGCTGGAGCGGAAGTAGCGCTCGAACAGCTCGCCCTGCTCGGGCAGTGGAATGCCGGGGCCGTGGTCGGTGACGCGCATGGTGACGGTGCCATCAGCGACGGTGGCGTCGACACGGATGGTGTCTTCGGCGGGACCGTACTTGCTGGCGTTGCTGAGCAGATTGGCAAAGACCTGCAGCAGGCGGCGCTCATCGGCGAAGACGGCGGGCAGACCGGAAGGCACGTCGACGACGATGCGCTGCGCCTTCTCGTCGAGCAGCGGCTGCACGGTGCCGACGGCGCCGTCGATAGTGTCCGCGAGGTGGACGGCGGTGGGGGCGATGCTGAAGCGTCCGGCGCGGATGCTGCCAGCATCGAGCACGTTCTCGACGAGGGTATGCAGTCGGACGGCGCTGCGCTCGATGCGCCGCACGGTGCTGCGCCGCTCGTCGGGGGTCATCTCGTCGAAGTCGGCGGCGAGGATCTCGACGGAGGCGACGAGCGAGGCGAGGGGGGTACGGACCTCGTGGGCGACGGTGAAGAGGTACTCATCTTTGAGCTGGTTGAGCTGGCGGAGCTGGGAGTAGGTCTCCGAGAGACTGCGCCGCATCTCCTCCATGCGCTGAGCGAGCTGCCCGACCTCGTCGTCGCCGGCGATGGCGATGGGCGTGTCGAGGTCGCCGCTGCCGATCTGCGCCGCGGCGGCGGCGAGGCGCCGGAGGGGGCGGGTGAGCACGTTGGCGCCGAGATAGCCGATGGCCATGGCGAGGGCGGCGATGAGCAGCATGGTGGGCAGGAAGTAGCGCAGGATGGCGTTGCGGGCGTCGCTCAGGGTCTGAACCGGGGTGCTGACGCCGTACATGCCGGCGGGCGCGCCGTTGATGTCGAGGAGCGGCACGTAGCGGGTGCGGTAGGTCTGCCCGCCGGCGACGACGTTCTGCTCCCACTCGAGCGTGTCGCCGAGAACGCGGCGGATGGCTTCGGGCTCGGCCTTAGTGCCGAGCTGCTGCCCGGCGAGCGTCGAGGCGACGAGCGTGTCGCCGCAGTACAGGCTCAGCTCGAGGCCGGTGTCGGACTTGACCTGACGGACGAACTCCTCGTCGAGGGGGAGGCGGACGTGCATGAGGCCGACGACGGTGCCGTTGCCCGCGCGGACGGGGACGTTGGCGGTGATGACCATCTGGCAGTCGGCGCGCTGGATGAGGGCGACGACGGTGTCGACGATCTCTAGCGCCTGGGGCGCGCCGGGGACGTCGGCGAGACTGTTGCCGGGATCGACGCGACCGGGGGGGATGACCTTGGCGAGCACGACCAGCTGCCGGTCGGCGACGACGACGCTGTAGTTGGGGCGGAGGGTCTGGATCGGCTCGATGAGCTGGAGGATGAGGTCGCTGTTGCGCTGGTTGATGCGCTGGGCGAGGGCCTGCTTCTCACTGAGCTGGCGGGTGACGATCTCGGCGTCGGCGACGCGCTGCTGGTAGAGCGAGCCGAACGTGGAGGAGGCGACGTTGAGGCGGTCGGTTGTGGCACGGCGGATGAGGCCGTCGACGATGCGCCAGCCGGCGAGGGCGGAGCCGCCGGCGGCGACGAGGACGAGGAGCACGGCGAAGAGGACGAGCTGGGCACGGACGCTGAGGGTGCGGACGCGGCTGGTCGCGGCGGCGGAGCGCGCGTCAGGCCGGCTGGCCGACATGCTCCGCCTCGCGCGACTCTTCGGCGGCGAGTGTCTCGTCGATGGTGGCGATGCGCCCGCGGAGGCGCTCGAGGCGGCGCTCGTAGTGGGCGTGCAGGTCGCGCATGGATTCGATGCGCGAGCGCACGAGGGCGAGCTGGTTGGAGATGACGCCGATGGCACGCTCGAGTCCGGCGCGGCGCGCGCGGGCGTCGGGCTGGTGTTTGGTCTCGGTCTTGATCTGACGCAGGAGGTCGTCGGCCTCGATGACCTGACGGATCTCGGCGAGGGAGAACCCGAGGAGACGCTTGAGCTCGACGATGCGGTCGAGGCGCTCGACGTCGGGCTCGGAATACAAACGGAAGCCGCCCTCCATGCGCGTGGGGGGCTGGAGGAGGCCGAGCGACTCGTAGTAGCGGAGCGCGCGCTGGGTCAGGCCGGTGCGCTGCGCGACCTCGCCGATCTGCATGTACTGGCCGCCGTCGGCGGCGCGGTCGGCGGCGCGCTCCTTAGCGCCCATGGGTGTGGCCCGGGGTGAGCAACCTGGTCATGCGCACGTGGGGGATCCCGTCCTCGAAGAACTCGCGGCGCGGCGCCTCGGTCACGTAGCCGTGTCTAGCATAGAACGATTCGACGTAGGTCTGCGCGTGGAGTGTGACGCGCGCTCCCCCTCTCTTGCGTGCGGTGTCTTCGAGGAGCGTGAGCAAACGGTCACCCAGGCCGCGTCGACGCCACGGACGGAGGACGGCAAGACGCCCAAAGCGGTAGTGCCGGCGCTGGCCGGGAGGGTCAGGGAAGATGCGGGCGGTGCCGACGACGCGGTCGCGGGCGCCGTGACGAGCGCCGGCATGGCTGACGCCCGGACCGCGGACCAGGGCGACCGCGTGTAGGGCGAGCGGGTCGACGTGGTCAAGCTCGACGGCGAAGGGGACGCGCTGCTCGTCGACGAAGACGGCGATCCGGACGGAGACGGCGCCGAGCCAGTCGTGGAGTGAGCCGACGAGCGTGACACGGGGGAGGGGCTCACTCACCCGCGATGGTAGTCAAAGACGGACGCCCAGTCGACGATCCCGTCGACGCCGGGACCGGGGTCGTCGAGGCCGCCAACGACGCGGCGGCTGGTCGAGCCGTCGGCGGCGGCGACCCACAGCTCGAGAGCGTCGGGGGCGCCGCCCAGGCGGACGGCAACGGTGGGGTTGAGGCGGCGGGCGAACAGGACGGTCCTGGCATCGCGGGCCCACATGGGGCGCTCGTCGGAGACGGTGGCGGGGACGGTGGCTTCGGCGAGCAGGTGGCGCTTTTCGGTGCCGTCGGCGCGGGAGAGCGAGATGCGCCGCCCAGCGAGCGACGCGGCGAGGTCACCGCCACGATCGGCGAGCGTGGGACCGGCGGCGAAGGCGAGCGACGGCGGTCCGCCGGTGAGGGGCGCCCACGCGGGTGACGCGGCGGCCTGGGCGGCTTCGACGACGGCGGTGTCGACGGCGAGGCGGTTGCCTGCGATGGTGCCGGGCTGGCCGACGACGAGGCGCTTGGCTTCGGTGGCGCGCCGCGCGCCGCCGGCGACGAAGGCGAAGCCATCCGAACGCGGAGCGGTGTCGACCCAGCTGCGGAGCGGAAGCATCGCTTCCGCCACCTGGACGGGCTGAGAGCTGACGGCACGGGCGAGGAGCAGGGAGGCGGAGTCAGGGGTGGCGCTGCTGCCCTGCCAGAAGAGGACGTACGTCCCACTGTACGTCCAGCAGCAGACGGTGAGGGTGACGTCGCCGGAGCCGATGAAGACGGGGACGGGATCGCGCCCCAGCTCGGTGATGGTCCAGATGCCCTCGCTGCTGGTGCCGCTCGTGCCGCCGGTACCGCCGGTGCGCTGGTGCCGTTCGTATGCGACGCGAACGGCGTCGGCGGACCAGACGACGCCGACGCCGACGCCGCTGCCGGCGGGAACAAGGATGCGCCGCGGGTCGCGCCGTGCGCCGGGATCGTAGGTGGAGAGACTGCCGTCGTTGGAGCTGTAGGCGAGGCGGGCGCCCTGCGTGGACCAGGAGGCGCTGGCGGGGAGATCTCCGCCGGGGACGTCGACGAGACCCGAGCCATCGGCGCCGACGACGGCGAGGCGGCCGTCGTGCTCGAACGCGAGCCAGGTCCCACCGCCGGACCAGCGGGGGGCGCGGGCACCGCCGGTGCGGGTTACGCGGCGCTCGCTGCCGTCGCGGAGATCGTAGGTATAGATGTCGCCGTCGCGGACGTAGGCGAGCTTGCCGCGGGAGCCGGGGATGGGGGGCCCGGGCGGACGGTCGGCAGGATCGCCGAACGGTCGGTAGCCGAAGATGCCGACCTGACGGACGACGAGGTAGGTGGCGAGGAAGGCGAGAGCGACGGCGAGCCCGCGGAGCCAGCCATTCACGGCGCGGACTGCCAGGGCGCGGAGTGGCGAGGGGCGAGTCGGCGGGAGATGATCTCTGTGCTGGCGAGGAAGCCGGCGAAGATGAGCAGCACGCCGAGCAGCTCGCCCCAATAGAAGACGTCGGTGACGCCGAAGCGGTTGAGCGTGCTGGCCTGGCTGATGGCGAGCGCGCCGGCGGCGATGAGCGCGCTGCTGATGAGGCGCTCGGCGCTGCCGCGGCGCCGGAAGACCTGCCACGCGCTGTACGCCGCGCCGAAGAAGATGGAGAGGGCGCCGGCGATATTGAAGGGGGGCGTGAGGAGACGGACGGTCTCGGGGAAGCCTGCGCCGCGCGGGATGCCGGTGGCCGGATCGAGGGCCTGGGAGACGTCGACCGGTGCGATGGCGACCTGGATGAAGGCGGCGCAGGTGGCGGCGATGAGGAGCACGAGAGCGACGTGCCCGAGCAGGACGGGACGCTCCCACCCGACGAGGGCGAGGATGCCGGCGGAGGCGATGGCGACGAGGCCGACGCTGATGGCGAGCTGAGCAGAGCCTTCGGACTGGGCGCCGAGGAGGCGGCCGCCGCGGATCATGGCGGGGATGGCGCCGGCGAAGACGGAGAGGGCAACGAGCTCACCGAAGGCGCTGGTGCGGAAGAGATACAGCTCGCCGAGACCGAGCCAGGCGGCGGCGCAGATGGCGCCGCAGAAGTACCAGGTGCGGTAGATCGAAGCGGTCCAGCCGCCGAGGTTTCCGAGCGCATCTGACCCGGCGGCGAGGGCGTACCAGATGAGGCCGACGGCCCACACGATCTGGTAGGGCCGGCGCCGCGACCACCACTGACGGAGCAGAAGGGCGGCGAAGAACCAGCAGAGGAGCGATGAGATGGCCGGGACGACGACGCGGCTATCGATCACCGGCGGTGCAGCACGGGCAGCAGGAGCAGCATACCTGGTAGGCGCGCGCGCCCGGCGCTATACTGCCGACGCTTTCACGGCGTCTCACCGCTTCCACCGCCTTCACCGTAGAGGATCGATCGATGGACGAATACCGCCCGTACCCCGCCGACCAGCCTGACGACAGCGACGAGAAGGAAGAGACCACCTCCGAGGGCGAGACGGAGCGCCCAGCGCCGCCGTACCGGAGCGAGCCGCGCATGTCATCGAGCGAGGACGATGACGATGACGACGAGACTGATGAGGATGAGGCAGATGACGTGGACGAGGGGGAGGAAGGAGATGAGGAGCGCCCGGCGCGGGCCGGCGGCCGGCGCGGCGACAGGGGTGACCGCGGCGAGCGGGCGACGCCGAACCTGGACCATCCGGGCGGGCACCTGACGGGGACGGTGGCGCGACTCAACCGGCCGCGCCGCTTCGGATTCCTGCGGACCGACGACGGGATGGAGATCTTCTTCCACGCGTCGGCACTGGAGTCGGGTCCGTCGTCGTTCGATCAGCTACGCTCGGGGCAGGCGGTGGAGTTCGACTGCCACCAGGATGAAGCGGGGCGGGGCCTGGCCGCGTCGCTGGTTCAGGTGGTGGGACCGCCGCCGGCGGAGGCGCCGCGCCAGCAGCGCCAG
>DASTZM010000577.1:0-9422 GCA_035764305.1 Chloroflexota bacterium
GGGCTCGACGTGCGCGTAATGGGGCCAGAGATTGGCCACGCGTCTGGCCTGAAGATGTGCTACGCCGCGCTGACCAAGGGGACGACCGCGCTGGCGACAGAGCTGCTGGTCGCGGCGCGGGCGATGGGAATCGCCGACGCGCTCGAAGCCGAGCTGCGCTCGGGTGGCGGCGACCGCTACGCGTCGTTCGAACGATCGATCCCCGGAATGCCGCCCAAGGCGTACCGCTGGGTCGGCGAGATGGAGGAGATCGCCGCGACGTTTGGGGCGCTGGGGCTGACGCCCAAGATCATGGAGGGCGCGGCCGATCTGTACCGCTTCGTCGAGCGCACGCCCCTCGGTCAGGAGGTCCCCGAGCGCCGCGCGCGCGGGACGACGCTGGCGGAGGTAGTGGAGATCCTGGCGGAGGCGCTTGACGCGGCTGGTGAGGCGACTACAGCCCGAAACGCATCAGGATCATCAGCGTAAAGACGAGCAGGAAGCCGAGCAGGTCGATCGCGCTGAGCGTGCGCAGGAGGTTGACGTGTGCGATCAACCCGGCGGGTGGGGGCTGACCGGGGCCAAAGTCCCAGAGTGAGTCGTCGTTGTACATCCGCTCCGCGGTAGGTCCGACGAAGCGCGCACCGAGCACCGATAGACCGACGGTGAGGGCCAAGGCCAGCAGCCAGGTGAGTCCGTAGGGGGTCCCGAACAGGATGTCCAGCCCCTTGATGGGGCCGAGCAGCGTGCCGCGGATGATGCCGAAGAGCATCACGATCCCGGCCGTGATGGAGAAGAAGCGGCTCAACTTGGGGGTGAGGGCGCGCCCGAAGCGGCGCTGCTGCTCCGGCGGGAGGACGCCGATGCTGGGCATGAGGAGCAGGCTGAAGAACACACTGCCACCAAACCACAGAATCGCGGCCAAGACGTGCACCCATTGCACGACGATTTGAAAGACGTCCATCCCTGACCCCCTCTTACGCCCTAGTCAACGCGCGGCGGCCGCTACCCGCCCCGGCTGCCCTGGCTGCCCTGGGACGCCTTGATCTTCTGGAAGGCCGCGGGCGGCAGCGGGAAGATCCAGCCGCGGTTCTTGATGATCGCCCGGGCGAGCTCCGAAGGGATGGCGACGATCATCTCGGGCTCCTGGGAAAACCGCCCGGTGAAGCCACCGATCGCGCTGCGTGCGTGCACGCCCGTGTAGCCGCCCGCGTCGGCGCCATTCTGCGCGAACTCGCCGATCGACCCGCCGAAGACGCTCTGCCAGCGCCCCGAGTAGCCGTTGACGACGGCCGGCCCAGAGTTGAAGTCGACGTCGGTGGAGACAACCATGCCGAGCGCCTTGACGGTGTAGAGCACATCGTTGAGGTCGCCCTCACCGCCGCACGACAGCGCCCAGTGGAGCGTGCGGATGTGGTGGTCCGCCGCCTCACGCCCCGCCTCCTGCCCGTGCTTGACCGTCTCGGGATCGTCCTTCATGGGGAGCTTGCCGGTGCCCACCCCCGACAGGAACACCAAACCGCTCTCGGTGACGACGGCGCCGGCGATGTTCCTTCCTTCTAATGAGCGCACGTTCTCGTCGAACGTGCCCAGGTTGATGCCGAGCTGCTTCACCCGGTCGTAGACATCAAAGGTGCGTCGCAGCTCGTCGGGGATAGCGGCCTGGTCGTAGAACTTACCCATAGTGGGGAAGAAGGGTACGCCATTGGGCGTGGTGCAGGGTCAGCCCTTCACCACGCCGAGCGGCTTTAGCTTGTAGACCGGCTCCACCAGGTCGCGCTGGAAGGCCATGACCTGGTCTACGTCCTTGTAGGCGTGGCCGGCCTCCTCGGCGACGTCCTTGTGGCTGCGCTTGGCCAGCTCGATCCCCTTCTGACGCAGCGACGAAAGGACGCTCTCTGCCGTCCGCGCGCGAAGCGCGGCGCCGCGCGACAAACGGCGGCCGGCGCCGTGGCCGCACGTCTGGAAGGACTCGGCGCTGCCCACGCCGCGCGCGACGTAGGAGCCCGTCTCCATCGAGCCGGGGATGACCACCATCTCCCCCGCGCGGGCGCGCACGCTGCCCTTGCGGTGGACGAGCACCTCCTCGCCGAAGTGCTCCTCCAGCGTGGCGTAGTTGTGGTGGGTATCGACCGACTCGCTGATCTCCAGCTCCCGATCGGGCTGGTTGTCGCGCACGCGCTCGAGCAGCCGCGTCAGCGCGGCCTGGAGCATGCGCGCGCGGTTCTCCTCCGCGTAGCGCAGGCACAGGCGCATCCACGCGACGTAGTCACGCCCCTCGTCGCTGTCCAGCGACAGGTAGGCGAGCTGCCACTCGCGCGGCACCTCGGAGTGGAATCGAGCGTTGATGTCGCGTGCCAGCGCATTGAAGTGGTCGCAGACCGCCTTGCCGAGCGCACGAGAGCCCGAGTGGAGCATGACCCAGACGAAGCCGTCCTCGTCCTCCTGGATCTCCAGGAAGTGGTTGCCGCCGCCGAGCGTGCCCAGCTGGTACGCGCCGTGCGCCCACGCCTTCCTGAGCGAGTCGGGCGCGTGCCCCACGAGCGCGGCGAACTCCGGGTTCGCCCCCAGGAAGTCCCACTGCTGCGGCGCGCGGTGGCTGCCCGCCGGCCCGTTGCCGTTGGGCACGTCGCGCATGAGGTCGCCCAGCACGGCCTTGAGCAGCGTGCCGTGCTCGCGGTCGCGCGCGGCGAGCGAGCGGGCCTTGACTCCCGTACGGCGCGCCTGCATGCCGCAGCCGATGTCGACACCGACCGCGTTGGGGATGACGTAGCCCTTCGCCGCGAGCACGCCGCCGACGGGCATGCCGTAGCCCTGGTGGGCATCGGGCATGAGGGCAACGTGCTTATGCGCGAACGGCAGCTGCGCCAGGTGGAGCGCCTGCTCGAGCGCGCCCGCCTCGAGGTCGTCGAGCCAGGCCTTGATCGGCACGCGCTGCTTGGCGGGGTCGTAGATCACGGTGACCGGCGGCATGGTCGGACTCCTTTGTCCAGTGTGGCTGCTGTGCGGTTGGCGCGACGCATTCGCGGGGCAAACAAAAACCCCGCTGCGGAGACACCGTAGCGGGGCGGGTGGGATGCGGGCGCTCGCGGCGCGCACGCAGAGACCGGCCTCCCCTACGGGGACCTCATATCCTGGGATTGGAGATTCGCGCGCGACCGCATAGGAGGCATAGCGTAGTGTGCGCTCCGGCGAATGTCAATAGGTACCCCCGCCGGCGCACCACGCAGAGCCCGCACGCGCTCGGCCAGCCTCTCGATCTGCCTGAGCAGGTGTTCGGGAGGCTGGGCAAGGTCGAGCGCCGCGACGTGGAGGCTCTTCCCCGCGTGTCTGACGTCGTGCGCCCGCGCGGTGTCGCCTGGGACATCGCTCGCGGCGTAGACGAGCAGCCCGCCGGGCACGTCCGCCGCGGTGGCGTATGCGAGCAGCTGGTAGAGGTCGGCGTGCTCGCCGGCGGCGGTGCGCTTGTACTTGACGTCGCCCACGAAGGCGCAGCGCGCGCCGTCCCACCACGACAGGTCTGGCTCGAGGGGCAGCGCGCCCCGGCGATCGAGCGCCAGGCGCTTGCCCCTACCCCCGCGGGGGAAGGCCCACTCGGTCAGGCCGAGCGCCTCGCGCAGCGCGACGGCGACGAACTCTTCGAAGACCCGGTCCATGTCGAACAGGCACGCCAGCGCGGGCAGCGCGCCGAGGCGGGCCTCGACCGAGCCGCCGCGCAGGATCTGCCGCGCGAGGCCGAGTGCACGCCGGTAGCGCTCGTTCAGCGGGGTGAAGCGCACCTCGGGCAGGCGGCGCTGATCTGCGGGTGAGACATCCTCGAGCGCAGCCAGCAGGTGCCGGACCTGGCGCGCCACCGTGAGGGAGCGCGATGCCAGCCGATCTAGTCTGAGCAGTGCAGATCTGAGAACCCGGTTCTCGGAGATGTCGACCGTCAGCGCGTCGTACCGCACGGGCACCGGCGGTAGGCGTCCGTGGTGGCGGCGCGCGTGCTCCTCCAGCAGCACCCGCCCGCGCACGCCGGCGAGCGACTCCTCGCGCGTCTCATAGCCGTGCAGCACACCGTAGCGCAGGGCGCGCCGGGCCTCGGCGCAGAACAGTCCGGCCATCGCCTCGAGCAACCCATCGCGCTCTTGGAGCGGCACGTCGGCGCCCGCGCGCCACACCGCGGGATCGAGCGCGTACGAGACGAGAAACAGGACGTTCTGGATTGGCAGCTTGGGCGCGATCTCCACCATCAGGTCGCCTGCCGCGGCGACACCGACCCACGAGCCGGCGGTCACGTCGTAGCGCGACCCGCCGCTCGCCAAGCCGCGCGCCGGCGAGAGCGTCAGCTCGGGGATTGCGCCGCGCAGCGCCTCGCGCTCGGCGCGCGTCAAGCGGACGGCGGGTGTCGTCTCGTGCTCAACGAGCGTCAGCCGGCGCATCGCCCTTCCTGCCTGTGCGCTTCGGCTGCTTGGGGCGCGTGCCGTAGGCCGCCCCGGCGCGCAGGCGGTCCAAACGAAACTCCTGAAGCGCGGCCTCGTCGCCGAAGAGCTGCTCGGCGATCGTCGGCAGGACCGCATGCTCCCAGATCAGCTCGACCCACTCCTCCGACAGGTCGGGGCGCATGAAGTGGCTGGGGCCGATCGCCGCGTGGCGGTCGTGTTGCGCCGAGAGCGCTGCGTTGGCGCGGTCGACGGCGTCGGCGACCCAGAGTAGCTGGGGCCGGTGGGCCGAGAGCCAGCGGCGCAGCAGCCCCTCCACGGGCGGCGTGTCGGGGAAGAAGGGGACGAAGTAGAAGCGGCGCCGCAGCGCGAGGTCGACCAGCGCGATGGAGCGGTCGGCGGCATTCATGGTCGCGATGACCAGCAGGTTGCGCGGCAGCGAGAACGGCACCTGCGAGTACTGCAGCTGGACCGAGTCGTCGCGGTACTCGAGCAGGTAGTACAGCTCACCAAAGACCTTGGCGACGTTAGCGCGGTTCAGCTCATCGATCACCAGCACGTAGCGGTGGGATGGATCTTGACGCGCCTGCTCTGCGAATCGCTTGAGCGGACCATCGACCAGCGCGAACGCCGACTTGCCGGCTGCCGAAGACGGGCGGTACCCCTCGACAAAGTCCTCGTACGCGCTCGATGGGTGGAACTGCACGACCTGCACGTGGTCGTCGCCGGCAGCCAGGTGGCGCGCAAGCGCGCGGGCGACGAACGTCTTGCCCGTGCCTGGCGGGCCATAAAACACGGCCTGGCCGCGATCCTCCAGGAGTGTGACGATCTTGGCGAGCTCGGGCTCGTCGAGCAGCAGCTCGGCCGCGAGTGCGGCGAGTGACCCGTACGGCGCGCGGCGCTCGTGGAGCCGAACTGGACCGCCGAGCGGCGCGCGGGGTGCGCGCTGGCGAGCGATGCAGCGCAGCACCGCCGCCGCGTGGAGCCGGTGGCGCAACGGCAGGCCGCGCCGGGCTGCCTCGGCTATGAGCCGGTCGTAGTGCTCGAGCGCGCTGCGGTAGGCGGCGGCCGGGTCGTCACCGGTCGTGTCGTTGCCGGCTAGCCCAGGTTCGTACGCCGGATAGCGCGTGGGGTCGACGGCGCTCAACAGCAGCGTGGCCAGCGTGAGGCGCGAGTCGAGGTCGCGCGCGACCTGGGTCGGAACCGTGTGCAGGAACAGCGCAAGATGGTCTACCGGCGAGAGTCCGAGATCGCCCCACAGCGCCCTGAGCGCCTCGCGGGCATCGTCGGGACGCTCAGTGCACCACGTGAGGAACACTTGCCCGTCCGTGAGGCCCGCCGCGCCGAGCGCCCGCTCCAGGTGCGCCCGCCAGGTGTGGCGCTTGACGCGCGACAGCGCCGCGCCGCGTGCGCGGCGCAAGTCCTCCGCGAGGTCGAGCGTCGGGTTCAGCTCACGCTCGTTGAACCCGGGCGCGGTGAAGACACGCTCCGCATGGGTGACCAGAGCGTCCCAGTACGCGGGATCGGCGGCGGTCGTGACCAAGGACTGCACGCCGATGGGTTCCGAGTCCGTCGCCGCCGAGTAACGGCCGCGGCGCCGGCCGCGCACCGTGCCGCCGTCTTGCGGCCACCGATGTCCGGCGTACCGCTCGCCGGGTGGCGACCAGGGCCTCACGTCTTTCGTGGCCCGACCGCCCGAGCGCGAATCCGTGTCCGTCTTCGCCCCCGAATCCACAGTCGGCTACCCGTCGCGCACGCGAAGTGCGCACTATACATAACCAGGGAACGGTTGCCTGGTCACGGTTGGCCCACGCGCGCGAGGGCAAGCTGGCGAGTGCGGAAGGAGGGACTCGAACCCTCACGCCCTTGCGGGCATCAGCTCCTAAGGCTGACGTGTCTGCCGTTCCACCACTTCCGCGGGAGTCGCGCATCCGGTCCGGATACGCACAGGACACTACAGTGTATCCCGGTATCCGGCGATGAGCATCACGCGGTTGGGGGCGCGGTGTCAGGAGCACCCGCACCGCGTGCTCGCCGAGGGCTGGGGCGGCCGGCGCGAGCGCGAGCCCTGGGAGGAGGCGCCGCCCGGCGAGGGGCTGGGGCCGGACGAGCCAAAGTGCGACCGCTGCGCCCAGCCCTTTTGCCACGAGTGTCTTACCCCGACCGAGCGCTTCACCGACGGCACGCGCCACTGGTTCTGCCCGCGCTGCCACGTCCTGTTCCGTCAAGAGCAAGAGCGCGCGGCGCGCGAGCGCTCGCTTGCGTACCGTGCCGCCCGCGCCGCGGCGCGCACACGGGCGCTCGTGACCGGCGGTGTCGCCATCGCCACGCTGATCGCCCTCACCGGCGCAGCGGTCTTCGTCACAACGCGTCTCCTTGCACGCGGCCAGCCGACGCGGGCCGGCGCGCAGCTCGCGGCTACCTGCGGCGAGCTGACGCGCATCCGCTCGGTGGGCGCGATTGGCACTCAGGCGGCGGAGGACGCGCTCAACGTCCTCACCTATCCGCGCCGCGCCGCCGTCACGCTTGACGTCCCACGTCCGGGCAGCGCCGCCGACGCCTCGACCCAGCCCACCAGGCAGCGCGGGGCGCCCGAGCTGTTGGTCGACGAGTGCGACACGGGCTGGCTGCTCTCCGAACCGGTGCAGCTGCCGCTCACGTTCACGCTCACGCTGGAGAAGGCCGGCGCGTACGCGCAGCGCATCGCTCTGTGGCAGGACCCAGGAGCGCCGCGCGAGTCGTGGGTCCGCGACTTCGAGGTCCTTTTCTCCCCCACCGCGAGCGGCGAAGATTTCGCGCCGATCATGCTCGACCGCGCGGCGCAGCTCAAGGAGACCGTCGAGCCGCAGTGGTTCGAGGTCTCGCGCCCCGGACCGGGCGCCGTGCCGCGCCTCTTCCCAGAAGCGCTACCCGCGCAGCGCCTCCGCCTGCGCGTGCTGACGACCCACAGCAGCCCGCGTCCGCGCAGCGTCGCAGACGGAATCGCGCTGGGAGAGGTGGCGCTCTACGGACCCGACCTGGAGATGATCGTGCGGAACGTCGTGGACGGCTTCAGCGGCGCCGAGTATCCAGACGCCTTCGAGTTCGTCCCCGGCACGATCTCGGCGCTGGCCGGGCGACCGAAGTTCGTCCTGGTCTACAACCGCAGCAAGTCCGCGACCCACATCTTCGCCACGAGCGGTCAGCAGCAGAACGGCGAGGTGGAGATCCCGCCCGGCGAGGCGCGCTCACTCCAGTTCGTCGCCGCCGGGCGCCCCGGGCGCTATGAGTACTTCTGCAAAGTGCCCGGCCATGCCGCGCGCGGCCTGATCGGGCGAATCGAGGTGCGGTAGCCCCTAGCGGGCGACCGCTACCACGGCATCTTGCGCCCGGTGTGCTTACGGCCGATCTCGGCTGCCTCCTGTCCGCCGGCGACGACGCGCACGCCCTCCGCGATCATGTCGACCACGGTGTTGGGCCGCGCGCTGTTGAGGAAGAAGACGTCGTTCTTCTTGCACGCCGCCATTACCCTGGCGCGCGCGTCCTGCATGTCCTGCGGGTACGGCGGATCGTGCCGGTCCAGATGACCGAAGGAGAGTCCCATGTCGCCCGGTCCCCACTCGGCGAAGGAGATGCCCGGCACCGCGACGCTCTCCTCCACGCGGGCCAGCGCGCGCCGGTTCTCGATCTTGAGCCCCAGCATGATCTCGCCGTCCGGGTTGAGCGGCCACGGGTCGGCCTTCTTGATGTAGTCCACCGGCGAGAGCCCCCAGATGCGCGCGGCGTAGCCCTGCGCGCCGTTGCCCTGGCGCCCTTCTCCTAGCCGCCCGTCGTCGACGGCGATGCGCGCGGTGGGCCAGCGCGAGCACTCCACCAGCGCTTTGACCGCCGCGGGGTCCTCAGCGTGGCACAGGAGGATGCCGTGCACGCCGGCCGACAGGACGTGGGCGATCTGCCAGGAGTTAGCGCGGATGGCCATCTCGCTCGTGCCGGTCACAGGGAGCGTCACGATCACCGCCGGCGTGCGGTGTCCGGACTTGGTGGGGCCGCCATCGACCAAGCCGCGCATGTACTCGCGCAGCCCCACCATGTCGAACGGTCCGTGCTCAAAGTCGTAGGTGATGTAGTCGGCCCACGTCTGCGAGTCGGCCTTGCCGCCCTCGTAGTTCCGCTGGCTGGGGCCGGTGTAGTAAACGGGCTCACCGCTGGAAAGCAGGTCGATCGCCTTGTTGATGCGGGGCATGTGTGTGGTCTCTCCCTCCGAGGCGGGCCAGCGTATCATGCGTCGGCGATGGCCGAGCGCTCGCGGCGCCTCGACTACCTGCGCGGGCCGGAGGTGCAAGCGTATCTGGCGCGGTCGGACGCGGCGATCCTGGCCTTCGGGCCGACCGAGACGCACGGGACCCACCTGCCGCTGGGCACCGACTACCTGATCTCGCTCGCCACCGCGGAGCTCGCGGCGCGGAAGGCGGATGCGCTCGTGCTGCCGCCCTTCCCGTACTCGTGGCCGGGCGCGACGGCGAAGCTGCCCGGCACGATGCGCCTGCCGCCCGACCTGGTCCAGCGCACCGTCGTCGCCATTCTGGGCGCCGCCGTCGCGCAGGGCTTTCGCCGGCTGGCGACGATCTGCGCCCACGGGCCCGACGTGCACGTTGCCACGCTGGCTGGGCGGCAGGCTTTCGAGGAGTACGGCGTGCACGTCGCCGTGCACCACGCTGTCCCGGGCCGCGGCACGACCGAGCGCGAGCGAGGCCTGGCCGAGCCGCTCCTGGCGCACGACCGCGACGATCCCGGCCGCGGCGAAACGTCGCGCCTGATCGCCGCTCTCGAGATGTTGGGTTTGCCCGCCGACCTCGTGGACACGACAGCGCCGGCGGCGCGCGGCGCGGCGCAGGCCGCCGCGCTGACCGAGCCGATGCGATCGGGTGGCGCTGGGTTCTATTACTCCGAGCTGTCGCAGCACATCCCGACGCCGCGGGAGCGCGATGTGGATGCGGCGCGGGCGTACCTCGATGCAAGCGCGGCCGCCGTCGCACAATC
>DASTZM010000578.1:0-3080 GCA_035764305.1 Chloroflexota bacterium
GCTGCTCTACGTCCCGGCGGTGCACCACGGCGCCGCTTCGGTCGTGTACGCCGCCGTGGCGCTCGCGGCAAAACCCAGCCTGTGGCATACCGACCTCGCGGGCTGAATTGTTCCGGCCACGAAGCTCGTCCTGGCCGGGCAGCCGCTGGCGATCTACTCGGTACGGGCGGACGTGATGGGGACGCCGGCGCCGATCGAGCACGGGCCGCTCACGATCCTTTTCTATGCGCCGTTCGTGGCGCTGGCGGAGATGGTCGGCAGCGGCGATTTTCTCCGGGTGGGGGCGCCCTTTCCGCTGGCGGGTGTCCTGGCGGTGGACTGCCTGATGGCGTACCAGGCAACGCGCGCGGTCGCGGACCACGCGCCGTCGGTTTGGAGGAGCGCCGCTTCGGCCTGTTCGTGCTGATCCTGTTCTCGTCGCTGGTGTGGTTCTCGTCGGT
Source organism: Chloroflexota bacterium (assembly GCA_035764305.1). Taxonomy (GTDB): domain Bacteria; phylum Chloroflexota; class UBA11872; order UBA12225; family UBA12225; genus DASTZM01. The sequence goes on from DASTZM010000578.1 coordinate 441, forward strand.
CTGGCTCGTTCACCTCGAGAGCCTCCAAGCGCTCCTGCTCGTGGGCGCTGTCCGGCTGCTGATGCGCGACAGGGCGGCGCTCGCGGGAGCGCTGATGGGGCTCTCGCTGCTGACCAAGCACAGCGCCGCGCTGTCGCTGGGGCCGCTCCTGGTGGCGCTCTTCGTCGCCCGCCGCCGTGCGCCGGCCGTGGTGGCGGGGGCGTGGCGGCGGCCCTGACGGCGGCGGGCCTCGTGCCGCTCGCGCTGGCGGCGCCGGCGGACTTCGCGTACAACTTCCCGGGGTACGACGCGATCAAGCCGATCTACGGCGTGACGATCTGGAAGGCGCTCTACGACACCGGGCTCGAGCCCCTGGCGATGCGCTACCGCAAAATGCGCCAGGACGTGACCGGCTATCGCATCCACGTCCGCGGCGAGCGGCGCGCGCGGCACCCGATGATTATCACGAGCATCGCCGTCGAGCACGAGGTGAGCGGGCGAAGCCTGAATCCGGAGGCGGTGCGGCGCGCGGTGGACCTCTCGGTCCACCGCTACTGCTCGGTGTCCGCGATGCTCGAGGGGGCGGTGGGACTCGCGGTGACGTACCGCGTCGTGGACGAGGCGAGCGGCGCGGTGGCGACCGGCAGCGTCACGGCCGGGACCGGCCGGAACGGAGAATCGCCCGGCGGCGCTTGAGTCGGGCAACACGACCTCGCACTCGATCCCGGTCCCGGACGGACCCGCCGGCAGGCCAGCCGGCGGGCATGCGGTTGCCCGGGAGTCGGCCCGCTGCGAGTCCACGCGCGCGGCCGCCGGGGGGAGGTCACCGGGTGAGTCCAGCCGGTGTCCCACACGCAGTCCGCCGGCGCCGAGCCGCGGCTGCCCGTCGATCGTCAGCGGGGCAGCCCTGGCGGGCGAGGTGGGGGACTACTCGCCGGCGGCCGCCCGGAGCTTGAACAGCAGCAGGTAGATGAGCGGGCTCTGCGTGTTCACGCCCGCCAGTTCCCACCCTTCCCCGTCGAGCGCGTTCCGCAGCGGCGGCACGCCGGGGATCTGCATCGGCCCGGCTTGAGCGATCGCCACCCGGCCGCCGCGGCCGGTGCCGGCGCCGCCGCCAACGCGACCGACGTGGATCTGAGGACCCGATGCGCGGCACTGAAGGGGTTCCCGTCGTGGCATGCTTCAGCACGTCGCGGGGCGCGGGAGGCTGCTTGGCCGCGCCCGGTGTTCGTGCTTCACGCGGCAGTACTGCGGTCGGTCGCGGCACGGATGCGGCTGAACTGCTCCCGGGCGCGAAGGACGAGCGATCGCACGGCGGTGCGGCTGACGGAGAGGACCAGGCCGATCTCCGTGTACGACAGACCACAGTACTCGCGGAGCGCGAGGCACGCCCGGTACTTGGGGCGCATCTCCGCCAGGATCGACTGGACGTCGTCCGCGCGGGGCGCGCGCGGGTGGGCCGCCTCCCGGCGCGTCCGGGAACTCCCTCGGCGGAGGCGCGGGCGGAGCCCCCAACTCAGAAGCGCCAGCGGGTCACGGCCGATGCGCGCGGGCCAGCGCTGCGCGGCGAGACACACGTCGGTGGCGATGCGGCACAGCCACACCCAGACGCCGGCGTCCTCCGGCACGTTGGACAGTGCCAGGTAGGCCCTGAGGAAGACGTCTTGGGTTAGGTCGCAGGCGTGTTCCACGTCGCGTGCGCCGCCCGCGCCTCCCAGGAGGCGGCAGACGTAGCCGTAGACAGCGTCCTCATACTGGGCGAAGATCGCCTGGAACGCGGCGCGATCGCCCGCCCGCGCACGCGTCAGCAGTGACGCCTGCGGCAGCGGGTGGCGATTGGCACCGGCGACCGGATGGTCAGGGGGATGATCACGGGGATGATCAGGGGGATGGTCACGGCGAAAAGGAATGAGGGAGTGGGTGGTCGGCATGCTGCCCATGCGTCGCTCTGCCTCCTTGTGAGCGGATGGCCCCGCTCAGCCCACAACCGACGCGGCGCGCGGCCGGCGGCGGGGCGGGATGGGGTCGCACGCTACCGCGGCGGCGGCGTCGCCACAAGAGGATTGGTGCCCGCCGCGGCCGCCGCGTTCCCCGTTGCGGCGGCCGCGCCGGATGACGTGCCGGTTGCGTTACGGCACGGCTAAGAGTTTCCTACGGTCGCGCGCGGCTCGCCGGGCGCGCGAACACGGCCCCAGTGTGCCCCGAGGAGTCCCTCGTGCCGGAAGAGCCTTGAGTGGCGGTGGCGGTGTGGGCGGACGGCGCCCGTCCTAACGCGCTCCCGTGGTACCTGCGGCGAGGAGGCGAGCTCCAGGGCGGCCATGGCGGCCATGGCGGCGAACGCCGTGCACCAGGCGAGCGTGCGTTCCGCGCCCGGGCCGGGAGCGGTGGCCAGCTGCGACGCACGCGTCTCGAGCACTTCCCGCTGGGCGTCAACCACGCGTGCGTGCCGTTCCCGCCGCCGGGACGCAGCGGTACGGCGCCCGGTCACCAGTAGCGAGGGCGATCGGCCGGTAGGCTGACGTGCGCTTCCGGCGGGCCGGCCGGAGAACAGGGCTGGTGATAGCTGTGACGCGCAGGTGTTGGGGGGCGGCTTTACTGAGGGCGTGGCCGACGTCGTCATCAAGACCGGAGACCTGCTTCAGGTCACGATGACGCCGCCGG
>DASTZM010000579.1:0-5007 GCA_035764305.1 Chloroflexota bacterium
AAGACCGCCGCCTGCCAGGTAGCCGCGGTCTACGGCTTCGAAGGCCCCGCCGCGCTGAACGGCACCCAGTTCATCGACCAGACCGCCGAGCTGGCCCTCTTCCCCACCAAACCCGAGATCGAGCGCGCCGGCACCGTCCACCTGCCCACCACACCCGGCATCGGCGTCACGCCCGGCGAGCGCGCGCTCAGGGAGTATGCTCCACCCCCTCAGACCCTCTAGAGAAGGAAGTCGCCACACTCATGCCCCTCAAGCTCGCCCTCATCGGCTGCGGCGGCATCGCCAGCAACCGCCACATACCTGGCTACGCCACCATCAAGCAGCACGAGCCCGACCTCTTCGACCTCGTCGCCGTCTGCGACGCCAACCGGGCCAGCGCCGAGGCCGCCGCCAGGACCGCCTCCGAGTGGCAGTCCTCCCCACCCAAGATCTACACCGACGTTGCCCAGCTCCTGCAGAGCGAAAAGCTTGACGCCGCCGATATCTGCACGCCCCACTTCCTCCACCACACCGTCGGTATCCAGTGCATGGAGGCCGGCGTCAGCGTGCAGATCGAGAAGCCCGTCGGCGTCACCGCCAAAGCCACCCAGCAGCTCATCGCCGCCTCCAAGCGCACCAGAAAAATCCTCGCCACCGCCGAGAACATCCGGCGCATGCCCGGCCCGCGCACCACCCACTGGCTGTTCCACGAGAAAGGCACCCTCGGCCAGCCCATCGCGCTCTACTCCCAGCGCGTCCAGACGCGGCGTCCCAACAACCGAGCACCGGCGCAGCCGGAGCGCAGGGCGTTAGGGGGCGGAGGGCAGGGCGCCGCGCACGGCACTGCCGGCGAGGGCAGCCCCGAGCACCCCCAGTGGGTCTGGCGCAACGACGTCTCGATGAGCGGCGGCGGCCCCGTCATGGACAGCGGCGCCCACTTCTGCGACACCATCCGCTACCTCTACGGCGACGTCGAATCGTGCTACGGCCGCGTCTGGCAGGTCAACGAGCGCCACGCCTGGAAGGGCGACGACCTGGTGCGCATCGAGACCGAGGACACCTTCATGGCCACCATCAACTTCGCCAACGGCGCCACCGGCACGTGGTCGGTCAGCACCCAGCTCCCCGGCCAGCAGTTCGCCAACGTCGTCTACTACGGCGCCAACGGCGCTATCGTCGAGCAGAACGACCCCTTCCACGGCCCGCGCGTCACCGCCACCGTCGTCCTCAAGGACGGCACCTCGCGCCCGCTCGAGGAGTACTACAAGGAGTACCTCACGTCGCTGGGTGACAAGGGACGACAGAAGGTTTTCCCACACGGCATCGAGGATGGGTTTGCGCTCGAGATCTACGACTTCCTCACCGCCGTGCGCGACGGCCGCCCGCCCGAGATCGACGGCGACCTCGGCCTGCGCGCCAAGGCCATCGCCCTCGCCATCTACGAATCCAACGCCACCGGCCAGGTGGTGCGCGTGCAGGACGTGCTCGACGGGAAGGTAAACGCCTACCAGGGCCCCATCAACGAGAAGTGGGGCATCAAGTAAGCCGGCTAGGACGGGAGAGGACACCTATGGCTATCCGCCTCACACTCCACGGCTCACAGACCCGAGGCCTGTCGCTCGACGAGCGCGCCGCCCTCGCCCGGAAGCACGGCTACCAGGGCCTCGACTTCTCGCTCGCCGACGTCGATGCCGCCGGCGGCCCCGACGCCATCCGTGACCTCCTCTCCCGGCACGGCCTCTCCGCCTCCACCGTCGGCGGCGTGCTCGGCGCGCAGGTCACCGTTCCAGACGAGGAGTGGGCCCCCGCGCTCGCGCAGGTGCGCGAGAAGGCGCAGCGCGCCGCCGCCGCCGGCGGCACCCGCACCGGCACCGTCCTCCCCTGCCGCACCGACGAGCCCAAGGACACCCTCTGGCCGCGCGTCGTCCAGCGCATCCGCCAGGTCGACGAGGCGCTCGACGGCACCGGCGTCCGCCTGGGCATGGAGTTCCTCGGCGTCAAGACGCTCCGCCTGGAGCGCCCGCATCCCTTCGTCCAGTCCATGGCCGAAGCCAACACGCTCTTCGCCGAAGCCGGCGCGCGGAACGTCGGCCACACGCTCGACTCGTACCACTGGTACGCCGGCAACGACACGCTCGACACGATCCGTAGCACCCCCGCCGAGCGCATCGTCCTGCTGCACGTCAACGACGCGAAGGACCTTCCGCGCGAGCAGCTGATGGATCAGGACCGCCTCCTCCCCGGCGAGGGAGTGATCCCACTCGCCGACTGGCTGCGTGCCATCGACTCCACCGGTTTCGACGGCTTCATCGCGCTCGAGGTCCTCGGCCCCCGCCTTGCCGAGGTGGACGCCGAAGAGCGCGCCCGCCTCGGCAAGGAGACCATCGCCCCCCTGCTCGCCGCGCTGCGCTGACTGTTAGCCCTCGATTCTCACCACCTGCCCCGTCTCCGCCGAGCGGTACGCCGCCTCCGCCACCTGAATCGCCGCCCTCCCCTCCTTCGCCGTCAGCAGCGGCTCACTCCCATCCAGCACCCACTCAGTAAAGCTGCGCAGCTCGCGCAGGTAACCGTTCTCCCCGTCCGCCCGCGTCACTGCCTCCTGGACGGTCTCCTCGCCCTCCCCGGCACGCCGGTACGTGATCTGTCCGGCGCCGTGGTCGTAGCGCAGCGTCCCCTTGTCGCCGACGATCGTCCCGTTGGACGTGCCCAGCGGCGACGCCAGGCTGGCGAACAGGTGCCCGCTCGCCCCACTCCTGAACCGCAGCTGGATCTGCGCCACATCCTCGTAGTCGATCTGCGTGTGCACGCGATTGTCCAGCAGCGCGTAGACGCTCTCCACTGGACCGCACAGCCGGTGCAGCACGTCGATCTCGTGCACCGTGATGTCGTACAGCAGCCCGCCCGTCAGCTTCTTCGTCAGCCGGTAGCGCGCCTTCGGGTCGCCCAGCCACCCGATGCGCGTGATCTGCGCCGTGATCGGTGTGCCCAGCACCCCGCTGTCGAAGATATCGATCACCCGCTGGAACAGCGGCAGCAGGCGCAGCACGTGCCCCACCATCAGCTTCACGCCGTTCGCGTCCGCGGCGGCCATCATCGCATCGCACTCCGCCACCGTGAACGCGAACGGCTTCTCGCAGAACACGTGTTTGCGCGCCGCGCACGCGTCCAGGACGATCTGCGTGTGCAGCCCGTTGGGCGTCGCCACCAGCACTGCGTCCACGTCCCGCCGCGCCAGCGCCTCGCGGTGATCCGTCAGCGCCGGGACACCCATCTCCGCGCCGAACTCGCCCGCCGCCGCCTCGGACACGTCGCACACCGCTACCAGCCGCGCCCGCGGCACCTGCGCCAGGATGCGCGCCTCGCTCTTGCCCATCCCGCCGCACCCGATCAGCGCAAATCCCAGTTCGCCCGATGCGCTCATGCCGCCAACCTCTCTAAGAGTCTTACCGCCGTCTCGACCATCACTTCTCCCGTCCCTGCGTCCGGCAGCGCGCTCCGCGCCGCCCACGTCTCGTAGCCACCCTCCTCCAGCTGCGCGCGGCGCGTCGGCACGTAGCCTACGTAGTCGTTCGCCAGGCTCGCCACCAGCGTCGTGCCGAACGGACTGCGCGCCTTGATCGCCAGCCCCAGCTCCACGAAGATCTCTCCCGGCAGCCCCACCAGCGCGGCCTCCCCGATCCGCACCGCCATGACCTCCGTGTCCAGCTCCTCCGGCAGCTCCGCCACCAGCTGACACTCCCGTGCGTACGCCCGCAGCACGCTAGCCCGCAGCGGCTCTCCCACCACCCAGGAAAACGATCCGCCATCGCCGATCCCGGTGCGCTTCCGCAGCTCCGCATCCGGCACCTCCGCCGGAACCGCCAGGATGCGCTCCGCCACCCTCAGGTCCTCGGCAGTAATCGTCTTGCGCCGGAACCGCACCCGCTCACTCGCCACCTCTAGCCGTGCGTCGGTCGTCGTACGTAGCCCCTCCGCCACCTTGATCGTCTCCCCCGCCAGCATCCCCGCCACGCGCTCCGCCTGGCGCGCGCCGCCGGTCGGGTTCACCTCGCGCACGTCCACGTTGTTGATGTCCCCGCTCGTCCCATTGAGCAGCATCGCCACCCACTCCGACCCGTATGCGCGCCGCAGCCAGCCCGCGTACCGCCCAAAGTAGTCCGCCGACACATGACGGCTGTTATCGGTCCCCACGTAGTGCAGCGCGAAGCACCCAATCGCCGCGATCGGCCTGCGCTCCGGGGAGCCGCCCTCCTCCACCCACACCACCCCCAGCTCGGGATCCACCGGCCCCACCGGCTCGAGCGCATCCGCGTTACGCCGTCCCGGGTTCATGCGCACCGTCCCATCGCGCATCCGGAACCGCCGGTTGAACGTCACGCCCTCCACCCTCCCCGTGCCCCATCCTGCCCGCGCCAGCCGCAGACCCCGCGCCGCATCCCTCACCGCCGCCGCGATCTCCTCGGGCAGCGCGTCCATGTACGCGTCCGCCCGGGGCGTCCCCAGCAGCCCCGTCGGCGCCGGCGCGGTATGCGTGTGCGTCGCCGCGACAAACACTCGCCCAGGCGGCACGTCCCCCGCACGCTCGATCAGCTCCCGCGCCGCGTGAACCGTCTCGCCCGGCATGCAGATCAGATCGCAGCACACCACCGCCACCCTGCTTTCCGGCCCGCGCTCGTCCTCCAGCACCACCGCCCGAGCGTGCAGCGCATCCTCCACCCCCTCCGCGTACCGCGCCGTGAACGCCCCCGCCAACGGAACTCCCAAAGCAGGGACTCCCAAAGGAGGCATCCCCAGCTGCGGCGTGATGTCTCGCGCCGCCGCCCCCGCCTTCAGCAAGCGAGACACGTCCTCACATCCGGTTCCCGGCGTACGGCCGCTTCCCGCGCACCAGCAGCGTCTGCGGCTCCTCCACCGACGCCAGGTCGTCCACGCTGTGGTAGCCCATCGTCATGCTCGTCCGCGTCTCCCCCGTCTTGTTCGACCCCACGCCGTGCCACAGCAGGCTGTCGATCGCCAGCATCCCGCCCA
>DASTZM010000580.1:0-2311 GCA_035764305.1 Chloroflexota bacterium
CACCACCCCGCCATGGTCCAGACCGCCGCGCTGCTGGCGTCGGGCGCGCTGGGGCGCCCGACGTCCATCCTGGCCAGCATGACCACCAGCCAGGTTGGGCCGCTGCCGGGACAGCGCGCCCCGGGCGGCTTCGCCTACCGCGCCGAGACCGAGGGCGGCGGCATGCTGCACTGGCTGGGCGCGCACTTTCTGGAAGTGATGTGCGTCCTGCTGGGTGATGTGGCCTCCGTCAGCGCCATGTGCGCCCCCGTCATCGGGAACATGCAACCCGACCCGCGGATGGACGACGTCTCCTCGGTGTCCCTGCTGTTCCGGAACGGCGCCGTTGGCGCGCTCCACACGGGCTACCTCAACGCCGTCCCCGGCGAGAACCGCGACTTCGTGCGCGTGTGGGGCAGCGACGGCGATGCCCTGTGGCCCTCGTTGGGTCCGCTGCTCATCGTGGGCGCGCGCGGCGCCGCTCCCCCCACGCAGACCCACACCTTCGACGTCCCCGAGCGGAAAGGCGTCTACGGCAACAAGGAGTGGATGTTCGAGCTGGCGCGCTCGTTCATCCGCGGCGTCCGCAGCGGGACGCCACCCGCCGTCGGCCCGGCCGAGGCGCTGCGCGTCCTCCGGATCGTCGACGCGGCCTACGAGTCGTCGCGCGAGCGGCGGTGGGTGGAGGTGTCCGGGGAATAGGCGGGTCCACCGCCGCCCAATCCCGAGGCATCCGCAGGTTGGCGTTCCCCGCGCGTGGCGGCGCGGATCAGGATGCGTTCCTTCTGCCCTTGCCTCACCCACCGTTCGAGTGCCACCGGATCCCAGTGGGAGAGGAGCGCGGTTGTGAGCTCTTCGCGCACGGCGGCGTACGCCGGGTCGCCGGCCACGTTCTCGAACTCCCCGGGATCCTTCTCTAGATCGAACAGAATAGGCGGGTCGTCCAGGCTGTAGATCAGCTTGTGGCGTCCGCGCCGCAGCATGGCGACGGGTCGCGCCACCCCGTGGGCAAGGTACTCGGAGAACACCTCGTCGTCCCATTCCTCATCCGCCCCGTCCTCTCCACGCGCCAGCGGCAGCAGACTCTCCCCATCCAGCTCTCCTACCGCCTCCACGTCCCGTGCTCCGGCGCACTCCACCATCGTCGCCACCACGTCCACCAGCGAGACATTGTTCTCCACCACCCGTGCCGCCCGCAATCCACTCGGCCACGAGAGGATCAGCGGCACCCGCACCGACTGCTCGTAGAAGCAGCTCTTGCGCCACATTCCGTGCTCGCCGTTCATTTCCCCGTGGTCGCTGGTGTAGATCACCAGCGTGTTCTCCAGCTGACCGGTTTCCTCCAGAGCGGCCAGCAACCTCCCCACCTTGTCGTCCAGGTAGGTGATCAGCCCGTAGTAGGCGGCGCGGGCCCGCCTCACCCGGTCATCCGGAAACACGTCCAGCGCGCCAAACATGCCGCGCATGCGCGTGAAGACGGGATGCTGTGACTCCAGATGACCCTCTGGGATCACCGGCAGATCCATCTCCTCCGGCCGGTACATCGCCCAGTACTTCTCGGGCACGACCAATGGAAAGTGCGGCGCGATGAAGCCCACGTCCAGCGCCCAGGGCCGCTCCTTGCGCGCCGGGTCCTTGATGTACGCCAGCGCCGCCTCTTCCACGGCGTCGTCCACCTCGATCTCGCGGGTGGTGCCCGGTCCCGCCTGCGCCACGCCGGGCCACGGACGCGCCGCCCTGGGCGTCCCCTTCTCCCAGTCGAACACCCCATGGTGGTTGCTCGCGTGCAGGTCGAACGCCAGCTGCGCCTGGAAGCCGTGCAGCTGATCCGGCCCGATGAAGTGCTGCTTGCCGGACAGCGCCGCGTCGTACCCCACCGCCCGCAACAGGTGCGCCCACGTCACCGCGTCCGAAGACAACGCCGTCGTGTTGTCGTAGGCGCCGTTGTGGTGCGGGTAGCGCCCCGTCATGAAGCTCATGCGCGACGGGACGCACAGCGGCGAGTTGCAGTAAGCGTTCCGGAACAGCACCCCACCCGCCGCCAGCCGGTCCAGGTACGGCGTCTTGACCAGCGGGTGCCCGCCGAACCCGCTGAACTGCGGCGCGTGCTCGTCGCTCATGATGACCAGGATGTTCGGTCGTTCTGTCGCCATCAGCGCACTCCCGCCAGGAATTCGAGCAGTAGATGATTCACCTCGCGCGGCGCCTCCATGTTTGTCATGTGTCCCGCTCCCGGGATCACCACCTTCCGGGCTCCTTTGATCCCCGCCTCCAGCGCATCGGCCGACGCTCGGAGCCACGGCACGTCCCGCTCGCCCACGATAACCAGCGT
>DASTZM010000581.1:0-8563 GCA_035764305.1 Chloroflexota bacterium
CACCGTCGCCCAGAGATAGCCCGCGCTCTGCAGCAGCAGGCACCCGCCCACCCCCGCCCACCCCATCATCACCCCCGCCAGCGACGGCCCCACGATCCGGCTGAAGTTCAGGCTCATCGAGTAGATCGCCAGCGCGTTCCCCAGCCGCGCCCGCCCCACCAGCGCCGGGATCGCCGCCTGGCGCGCCGGCACGTACACCGACGTCGCGCACCCGAACAGGAAGCTGATCCCCAGCACGTGCCAGATGGTCACGTGCCCGCTGAACACCAGCGCCGCCAGCGCCACGCACAGTGCCAGCTGGGCCACCTGCGTCACCACCATCAGCCGCCGGCGGTCCACCCGGTCCGCCAGCGCCCCACCGAACGGCGAGACGATCATCATCGGAAACTGGCGCGCGAACCCTGCCAGGCCCAGAAAGAAGGGAGAGTTCGTCAGGTCCAGCACCAGCCAGCCCAGCGCCGCCTGCTGCATCCAGAACCCGATCGACGTGACCGCGCTCCCCTGGAACAGCAGTCGGTAGTCCCGCACCCGGAGCGCGTCGAACGTGTGGCTCAACCCCCCCGTCACCCGCTCCCGGACCCGCGGTCCAAACGTCGCCACCGCTCCCAGGGAAGCCACTACCCCAACGATACAATCCCGTCCCCGTGCCCGAAATCGAGCTGTGGATGCGCGCCGGGGAGCCCATCGAGCCACTCCTCGACGACGTCGACCGCACGCTCGATGCCTGGCAGTCCGGTGGCGTTCGCGGGCTCGTCCTCGGCCGGCTCACGTTTGAAGGTGGGGCGCCCGCTTACTCACCCAACCCCACCGTCTACCGAAAGTGGGAGGTCCCCAGCCCCGCGCTCGCCGACGAGTCCCTAGCCGAGCGCCGCGCCCAGGTCACCCAGCTCGTCGACCGCGCAAAGGGCCGCGGCTGGCCCGTCTATCTCTTCGATCCCGCCGGAGGCGGCTTCGGGGAGCGCAGCCGCCGCCTGCTGTGCGACGACTCGGAGCGCCGCGCCTATCTCGCCCGCCTCGAAGACGTCATCACCCAGTTCCCCCAGGCCGACGGCGTCATCCTCGATGGCCCCGAATGGGGCTTCGAGATAGCCGACGGCCACCGTGCCAACCTCTTCGACGATCTCGGCCCCGAGGTCGAGCCCGCCGCCAGGACCCTCGGCTTCGACTACCCCCGCCTCGTCGCTGCCAAAGACCGCTTCCACCAGCGGCTCCACAAGCTCAGCCGCGAGCACGCCACGCTCGGCGCCACCGGCGGACTTGCCCCTGCCCTGCACCTCATTGGCAGTGACCCCGGCATCGCCTCCTGGTTCGCCTTCCGCCAGCGCGCCGTCACCGCCTTCTACCGGCAGGTCCACTCCCTGTGCGAGGCGCTCACCCGCGCTCGCAGCCGCCAGGTCAAGCTCGGCATCGGCACGCGCCTCCCCGCGCTCGCCGCGCTCAGCGGACACGACCTTCCCGCCAACGCCGCCCTGTTCGACCTCATCCTGCCCAAGCTCTACCTCTGGAATCGCGGCGTTGACGGCCTCTACGGCACCGTGTCGCGCTGGGTCACCACCCTGATGGGCTGGAACTCCGGCCTGTGGGAGGCCGAAGCTTTTGCCGCCACGCGCGCCCTTCTGGGGATCGCCCTCCCCGGCGCCGACCCCACCGCCGCGCCCGGCGCCGGCATGGCATCGCTCAAAGAACTCGACCGGCGCTTCCCGGACCCCTTCTTCTCGCCGTTCCTCGTCGACGAGGTCAAGCGCTGCCTTGCGCTCGGTGACGGCTACGCCTGGCGCCTCCTTCCCTGGATCGACGCCGGTCGACGCCCGCACGGCGGCGACCCCATCACCGCCGACGACCTCCGCCGTGTCCTCGTCGCCGCCAAGGAGGGCGGGCTGCGCTACGTGCTCTATCACAACGCCGCCCACCTCACCGCCGCTGAGTGGAGCGTGCTCAGCGAGTACTGCGGCTACGCCTGGCGCCAGGGTGAGGGGCTGCACGGCCAGTACATCCCGCCGGGCTGAGGATGACCACCCCCGCCGCCCCCGCCCCCGCCGCCGACACCACCCGCACGCCACTCATCGATCCATCGCTCGACGCCACCGTGCGCGAGTGGTTCACCTGGCTGCACCAGCATCCCGAGCTGAGCTTCCACGAAAAGCAGACCTCCTCCTACGTCGCCGAGCGGCTGCGAGAGCTGGGTCTCAAGCCGCGCGAGCGCGTCGGCACCGCCCCCAACGGCGAGCCCCTCTACAGCGTCGTCGCCGTCGTCGCCCCCGAGCGCCCCGGCCCGGCCCTCGCCCTGCGCGCCGATATGGACGCCCTGCCCATCAGCGAGGTCACCGGCCTCTCGTACGCGAGCCGCCACACCGGCGCCATGCACGCCTGCGGCCACGACGCCCACACCGCCATGCTGCTCGGCGCCGCCGCCGCGCTCCAGGAAGAGCACCGCCGCGCCCCCCTCCCCGGCCCCGTCCTCCTCATCTTCCAGCCCGCGGAAGAGCAGCCCCCCGGCGGCGCGCTCGGCCTCATTGAGGCCGGCGTGCTAGACGACCCGCCCGTGGGTGCGATCTTCGGTCTCCACGTCGGCAACAAGGACGTCGGCACCTTCAGCCTCTCGAACGGCCCGCGCAACGCCGCCTCGGACGGCGTCAGGATCGTCGTCCGCGGACGCGGTGGGCACGCCGCCGCACCGCACAAGTCGGTCGACCCCGTCGTCGTCGCGGCCCACGTCGTCATCGGCCTCCAGACCATCGTCAGCCGCCAGATCTCGCCCCGCCAGCCCGTCGTCCTCACCATCGGCGTTATCAGCGGCGGCACCAAAGCCAACGTCATCCCCGAGTCCGTCACCCTCCAGGGCTCCGTACGCACCCTCGACCCCGACGTGCGCGAGATGATGCCTGTCAAGATCAAGGCCCTCGCCGAAGGCATCTGCGCCGCCTACGGCGGCACCGCAGAGGTCGACTACACCCGTGGCTACGACGTCCTCGTCAACGACCCCGCTATGTCCGATCTCGCGCGCGCCGCCGCCGTCGAAGTCGCCGGCGAAGCCGCCCTCCAGCCCGCCGAGTCCGGCATGGGCGGCGAGGACTTCGGCCGCTACCTCCAGAAAGTGCCCGGCGCCTTCGTCACCATCGGTTCCGGTGACCCCCAGGTCGCGCCCGAGGAGCGTCCGCCCGGCCACAACCCGCGCAGCATGGTCGACCAGCGCGCCCTCGCCTACGGCGTCGCCTGGTACCTCGCCCTCACCCGGCGCTACTTCGCTTCACGCGCCGAGTGAGTACGCCGTCCACGACGCCCCCTCCGGCTCCCCCCAGCACACCTCCACTCGCTTCGCCGCCGCGTCCGCGACGAACGCGGCGATCGTCCGCTCGCGGCAGATGCTGTCCGGGAACCCCTCCCGGTCCGACAAGACCTGCTTGATCGCCTCCAGCGACAGCCCCCGGTCCACCAGCTGCTGGGCCCGCATCAGCCGCGCCACCGAGTTCGGCCGGGGGTCGCCCGCGTCCGCGGCGATCTCCTCGTTCAGATAGTGGTTCGCGTGCGCGTACGCCCCACTCCCGTCGTCCTCCGTCACCACCACCCGCGTCGCCGTCGTCTCCACGTTCGCGAAGCGATCTCCCTGGATGAGCACGTAGTTCCACCCGCCGCCCCGCTCCGTCTCGCGCAGCAGCCCGATCGCGGCGTCGATCGACTCGCAGTCCAGCAGCGCGCGCGACACCACGTGCCGCGACGCCCCCAGCCGCCGGTCGGGGTCCGGCAACGCGTCGATGAGCACGATCAGCCCGTGCCGGTTCATCGCCGCCGCGCACCCGGGGATTGTGTTCGCGTAGTTCAGCGCCAGGAAGCGGCTCACCACGTTGCCGCCGTCCACCACCTCCGCGTCCAGCAGGTAGATCCCGTCCACCGCCTCCGGCGACGAGTCCTCCGTGTGCCCCACGATCACCGTCCCATCGCCCCGACTCACCACACTCGTGCACCCGTCCCCTGCCGGCGCCGCGCCAGCGAGCACGCCCGGGTCCTTCACCTCCACCCGCCTCGTCGGCAGCGTCGCGAACACTGGTGACGGCCCCGCCGGCCCTGCCACCGAGCCCGGGGGGGTCCCCGGTGGGCGCGACTCGTAGCAGTTCAGCCGGAACAGCACGTCGAACGGCACCTGCGCCCCCTCCGCCATCGCGCGCAGCTCCCGCATGTGCTGCGGGAAGATCCGCTCCGTCGCCTCCACGTACGGCCCGATCTGCTCGGCCAGCATCGCCCGCGACACGTCCGCCTCCCACAGCGCTGCCTTCGCAAGATCCGTCGATCGCTTCAGCTGGGCGGCGCGGAACTCCCCCATCGCCCGCCCCAGCTCTTCGTGTGTCCCCCTCACCGTCAGGATAGGAATCGGGGCTCCCGGCGGAACCGTTGCCATCGCCTCGTCGATCGCGCGCCGGCTACGGTCCGGCGATCACCTCGAAGTGGCCGACGTCTGGCGCGCCGTCGATGAACTCGCCAAAGTGGCTGCGCCACTGCGGGAACAGCGGCCCCTCGCGGAACCCCTTCATGTGCGCCTCCACCGAATCCCACTCAACCCGCAGCACGAACCGCTGCGGATCCTCGATTCCCTGGTGGAACACGCTGCCGCGGTAGCCTTCCGCCTGCGCGATCACCGCGCGCGCGGCCTGCAGACCCTGGCGCATCGCGTCGGCTTTGCCGGTCTGGGCGCGGATAATCGCCACCTCAACGATCATTCGTCGTCTCTGGAGACTCAGGATACATGCCTTTTCGCGTGATGGCGTCGGCGCGCAACGTCCAAATGGTGCTCGACCAGTTCAAGCAGCGCCTCGATGCCGCCGGCGTCGAGATCTTCTTCCCCCAGTCCGCCGCCCCGACGCTCAGCGAGGCCGAGCTGCTCGCCCAGCTCCCCGGCTGCATCGCCGCCATCGCCATGCCCGATGACTACACCGCCAGCGTGATCAAGGCCGCTTCCCCCGCGCTGCGCCTCATCGCCCGGTCCGGCGTCGGCTACGACTCGATCGACCTCGACGCCGCCGCCGAGCACAACGTCTGGGTCACCACCACCGTCGGCGCCAACCACGACGCCGTCGCCGACTACGCCATGGGGCTCATGCTCGACCTCGCCCGCCACATCACCGAGATCGTCACCCGCGTCCGCGGCGGCTGGTGGGGCCGCCTCCCCGGCGCAGAGCTGCGCGGCAAGACGCTCGGCATCGTCGGCACCGGTCGCATCGGGCGGGAGGTCGCCGCCCGCGCCGCCGGGTTCGGCATGCGCCTCGTCGCCTACGACAAGTTCCCCAACGAAGACTGGGCGCGCGGCGCCGCCGTCACCTACGCCTCGCTCGACGACCTCCTCGCTCAGGCCGACTTCATCACTCTCCACGCCCCCGCCACCGCCGAGACCCGTCACCTCCTTAACGACCAGACTCTCGCCCGCGCCAAGCGCGGCGTCTGTGTCGTCAACACCGCGCGCGGCGACCTGATCGACGAGGCCGCGCTCGTCCGCGCGCTCGACTCGGGCCAGGTGGCCGGCGCCGCGCTCGACGTCTTCGAATCCGAGCCGCCCACCGACGCGCAGCGCGCCGTCATGGGCCACGCCAAGGTCCTTCCCCTCAGCCACTGCGCCGGCGCCACCCTCGAATCGCAGCGCCGCGCCGCCGAGATCGCGCTCGAGCAGGTCCTCGAGGCCGTGCGCGGCGATACACCGAGGTTCGTCGTCCCCGAGCTGGCGTGACCGTCGCTTCCCCGACCGCGCCCCGCGCCGCCCGCCGCGCGCCGCTCCCCCCGCTCCTGCCCCTGCTCCTCGTCCTCTTCTTCGGCTCCGGCATCAGCGGACTCATCTACGAGCTCGTCTGGCTGCGCTACCTGACGCTCGTGTTCGGCGTCACCATCTACGCCGTCTCCACCGTCCTCTCCGCCTTCATGGGCGGACTCGCCCTCGGCGGCTTCCTCGCCGGGCGCATCGCCGACCGCGTCACCCGACCCCTCCGTCTCTACGGCCTCATCGAAGTGGGGATCGGCCTCAGTGCCCTCCTCACGCCGCCCGCCTTCGGCCTGCTCCAGACCGTCTACCGCGGCCTCTACCCCTCTCTCCCCCACGACCTGACCAGCCTCTCCCTCGTCCGCTTCGTCCTCGCCTGTCTCATCCTCCTCGTCCCCACCACACTCATGGGCGCCACGCTACCCATCGTCGTCCGCTCCACGCTCGGACGCACCACCTCGCTCGGCACCAATCTCAGCCTGCTCTACGCCAGCAACACCGCCGGCGGCATCACCGGCGCCTACACCGCCGGCTTCATCCTCATCGGCGCCATCGGCATCCGCGCCACCACCCTCACCGCCGCCGTCATCAACGTCGCCGTCGGCCTCCTCGCCATCGCCCTCGACTACCGGCTGCACCAGACGTCGCAGACTCATCCCGCGCCCACCCGGGACGCCACCGCTTCCACCGCCGGCGCGCCCGACCGCCCTCCCAAGGGTGCCCTTCGTCTCCTCCTCACCGCCTTCTTCCTCTCCGGCTTTGCCTCGCTCGGTTACCAGGTCATCTGGACCCGCATCCTCGCCATCTACTTCGAGGCCACTACCTACGCCTTCACCCTCATCCTCTGCACCTTCCTCCTCGGCATCGCCGCCGGCTCCTACGCCATCGCCCCCCTCATCAACCGCCGCACCAACTGGCTCTTCTGGGCCGCCCTCATGGAGTGGGGCATCGGCCTCACCGCCCTCGTCTCTATCGCCGTTATCGCGCGCCTCTCCGCCATCGTCGAGACCTTGCGCTGGCTCCCCGTCCTCGAGCACACCGTCTCCGGCGAGCAGCGCGTCATCGGCCTGATGTGTTTCCTCACCATCATCCCCACCACTCTCCTGCTCGGCGCCGCCTTCCCCGTCATCATGAGGCTCTACGCCGGCGGCGAGGATGCCACCGTTGGCCGTCGCCTCGGCCGCGCCTACGCCGCCAACGTCTGCGGTTCCATCGCCGGATCGTGGGCCAGCGGGTTCGTCCTCATCCCTCTCCTCGGCACCCACACCAGCCTCGTCCTCCTCGCCGCCGCCAACGTCCTCATCGGTCTCGGCCTGTTGCGCTACGCCCTCCGCGGCGCCGCCCTCTCGCCACTCCGTCGCCCGCGCATCCTCGTCCCCGTCGGCCTCGCCCTCGCCCTTGGCGCCACCGCCCTCACCCCCGACTTCTACGGTTCTGTCTTCTCGCGCCTCGGGGATCGCGTCATCTGGTACGAGGAGGGCCTCGAGCAGACCGTCAGCATCCTCCAAGGCCCAGACGTCCGTCGCATGTACCTCAACGGCTGGCACCAGGCCAACGACACGCCGCAGATGCTCCAGCTCCACACCCTCATCGGCCACCTCCCCATGCTCGTCCAGCCCACAACCGGGCGCTCGGAGCGCAGCGTCCTCGTCATCGGCCTCGGCGGCGGCGCCACCGCCGGCGCCGCCGCCTCCTACCGCGGCGCCCACCTCAGAGTCGTCGAGCTGTCGCCCAGCGTCGTCCGCGGTGCTACCTACTTCTCACACGTCAACGGCGAGGTCGTGAAGATGGTCGACGGCCGCGTCGTCCCCGCCGCCAACGTCGACGTCCACGAAGACGACGGGCGCAACTACCTCCTGCTCGCCGGCGACAAGTACGACGTCATCATGGCCGACGCCATCCGCCCCCGCGCCGCCGGCAGCGGTGCCCTGTACTCGCTCGAGTACTACCGCCTCGCCCGCGCCGCCCTTGCCGACGGCGGCGTCATGGTCCAGTGGATCGATACCCAGATCCCGGACAACCAGTACCGCATGCTCCTGCGCACCTTCTTGGAGGCGTACCCCAACGTCACCGGCTGGGCCGGCGGCGCCCTCTTCGTCGGCAGCGAGCGTCCCTACCGCGTCGATCCCACCGTCGTCGCCCAGCGCCTCGCCGGCGCCAACCCGCGCCTGCTCGCCCCCGCCGGCCTCTCCACCGCCGACGGCGTCCTCAATCTCTACCTCGCCGGTGACGCCGAGCTGCGCGCCTGGGTCGGTCCCGGACCCGTGATCAGCGACGACCACCCCTACAACGAGTTCTTCCGCGCGCTTCCGCAGCAGAAAGACCCGCCCGACTTCGGCTCCCTACGCATCTCGAGCAGCCCCTAGCCAGGCGCTGCTACGACCACGTCTCCTGAAAGTCCTTCGGGACGATGTGGATCCACACCTTCCCGGGGCGGAACGGCATCGGCTTACCGTCGGCGTTCCGGTACTGCGTCTTCGCCCGGTCGTGCTCCTTGAACCACGTCCCCTCGAACACCTGCCCGGAATGGAACACGCGCAGCTTGTCCTCTCCCCGCAGGATCGCGTCCAGCACCGGGTTGCCCGCCGCGTCGGGCTCCACGTTCTGCGCCGTGAAGATCTCGGCGTGCTGCACCACCACGTTCTCGACGCCGATCTGCTGATTGTTCATCGCGTCCACGTGCGCGCGCCCCGCCATGTTCCGCTTCCACGTGTTGGACGCCTCGTCGTACGCCCACCGCACCGCCGCGTCAGGGATGTACGGCATGGTGATCGTCCGCAGCGGCCCCGTCGCCGGCGGCTCCGCGAACGGGAACGGCCGGAT
>DASTZM010000582.1:0-5755 GCA_035764305.1 Chloroflexota bacterium
TCACTCGACGCGATGAAGGAGCTTTCCACCCGATGACGACCATGGCGCCGCACGCGCTGACGCCTCAGTTGGCCGAGTACCGCGAGGAGCTGCGACGTCTGCTCGCGACGCACGCCGTGCGCTACGGCACGTTCACGCTCACGTCGGGCAAGACGAGCGACCTCTACATCGACTGCCGGGTTGTTGCGACGCTGCCGCGCGCGATGCGCGCGATCGGCGCGCTGATGCTGCACGCGCTACGCGACCTGCCGCAGCTGCGCGGCGTGGGGGGCCTGGCCATCGGCGCCGACCCCATCTCGGCGGCGGTTGCCTACTCCAGTCTGGACCCGCAGCTGTGGTCCGGCGATCCGCTGCACATGTTCATGGTGCGGAAGGAGCCGAAAGGGCACGGCATGGGCAAGCAGGTGGAGGGCGCTTTCCCGCCTGAACCGGGGGCCCGCGTCGCAGTGGTGGACGACGCGCTCACCACCGGCGGCTCGGTCCTCCAGGCGATCCAGGCCGTCGAGCGCGAGACGCAGGGGAAGGTCGCCTGCGCCGTGCTGATCGTCGACCGGCTGGAGGGCGGCGCCGAGCGCCTCAAGGCCGAGGGCTACGACGTGCGCTCGATCTTCACGCGCCACGACTTTCCCAAAGACGAGTCGGGCCGTTGAGCGCCGCGAGCGCGCTGCGCGACGAGGCACGGAACGTCGCCACCGGGCGGCCAGTGGAGGTGCTACCGGGCATCTGGGAGGTGCGAGAGAGTCTCGGCCCGGTCTTCGACACGCCGGACTGCTGGGTCTCTCTGTGGCTGCTGACCGATCCGCTGAAGCGGGAGCGCCCGGCGCTGATCGACACCGGCGTGCCGCGCTCGACCGAGACGGTCATCCTCCCCGCGCTGCGGGCATTGGGCTACCAGCCCCGCGACCTGTGGGTGGCGGTGAACACGCACGGCCACCACGACCATGCTGGCTCCAACATCCAGCTGCGCGAGGCGACGGGCTGCCAGATCTGGATCCACGCCGCCGACGCGCCGGGACTGGCGCGCGGCTCGACGTTCGGCGATGAGCCGATCCACCCGCACGAGGCCGACCGGCTGCTCGAAGAGGGTGACGTGCTGCACCTCGCACGTCGCGACTATGAAGTCGTGCACATCCCCGGTCACTCGCCGGGATCGATCGGCCTGTACGACCGAGACCGCAAGCTCTTCTTCTGCGGCGATGCGCTGCAAGCACAGGGCACGCTCACGCAGGGGATCGCAGGCGCGGGGGACCGGGACGCCTACGTCGCGTCACTGGAGAAGGTCGAGGGGCTCGACATCGAGCACCTCATGGCGGCGCACCCCTACCTGCCGTTCACCGACAGCCACGTCCACCCGGCGGCGGAGGTGAAGCGGTACCTGGCCGAGTGCCGGCGCTTCGTCGACGAGATCGACGGCGAGATCCTCGATGCGCTGCGGGCGGTGGGCGGAAGCAGCACGTCTGCGCAGCTGGCCGACCGCATCTGCGCCCGGCGAGGCTTCGCCAAGACGTGCCAGCTGACCGCCGGCATCCTGCGCGGCGAGCTGGCACGTCTGGAGCGCGCGGGGCGCGTCCGCATGGACGGAGCGATGTACTCGGTCGCGTCTTAGCGCCGCCGGCGCTGCCTAGAGGCCTGCGACGCGTCCGGGGTGCGTGTAGACGTTGAAGCGCTCGCCACGCGCGAAGCCGACCAGTGTGATGCCCAGCTCTTCGGCGACGTCGGCGGCGAGGCTCGACGGTGCCCCCACCGCGACCATCACCGGGATCCCACCCATCGCGGCCTTCTGCACCAGCTCGAAGCTCGCCCGGCCGCTCAGAACGAGCACGTGGTTGTGCAGCGGCAAGGCGCCCGCAAGGAGCTGCTCCCCCACTAGCTTGTCGAGCGCGTTGTGGCGCCCCACGTCCTCGCGCACCGAGAGCAGCTCACCCTCCGCCGTGAACAGCCCGCTGGCGTGCAAGCCCCCGGTGCGATCGAAGACGCCCTGAGCGGCGCGCAGCCGGTCCGGAAGTTGGGCGATGACGCCGGGACTCAGCTGTGGTGTGCCCAGAGGCAGCGACCACGGCACCTGCACGCGCAGCGCGTCGAGAGACGCCTTCCCGCACACGCCGCAGCTGGAGCTGGTGTAGAAGTGGCGTTGGAGCCGTGCCGCGTCGAACTCGACACCGGTGCGCAGGTGGACGCCGATGGAGTTGTACTGCTGCTCGGCGACAGGGCCAACGCAGTACTCCATGCGCTGGATGTCGACCTTCGAGGGGACGATCCCTTCGGTGAACAGGAATCCGGCGGCCAGCTCGAAGTCGTGGCCGGGGGTCCGCATGGTGATGGCAACGGGAAGCGATCCGCCGTCGATCACGAGCCGGATTTCGAGCGGTTCTTCGGTCGCAAGCGTGTCGCTGGTTTGACGACTGCCGCCAGCATCCACGCGCACGATCCGCCGTCGAACCGTTGGTCCTGGCCGGGGGACGCTGCGCTCCCCCAGACCCCCTAGCTCATCTTCGGGGTCCTCGCTCGCCGCGCTCGCTCGGCCTCCGCGCCCCCCGTCAGGCACGTTCAATCGTGACCACCGTGTTGTAGTCCGGTATCCCACAGACCGGGTCCACCGCGCCGCGCCGCAGCAGTACGTTTCCCTCGGGCCAGTGGACCTGCACGTTGCGCGGTTTGATCGGCGCGACCTTCGCGCGTCCGCGGTACTCCCCGACCTCGGAGCGCAAGACGATCGGCGCCCCGTCCGCGACGCCCAGCGCCGCCGCGTCCTCGAGTGAGAGCAATACGTCCTCGCGCAGCGCGCCATTCAGCGGGTCGCGGCGCGCCTGGACCATCGAGTTGAACTGCTTCCCGCGCCGCGTGCTCATCAGGAACGCCCCGTCGGGCAGCTGCGCCTCGGGCGGCGCCACCGGCACGAAGTGCGCCTTGCCGTCGTTGGTGGGGAAGGCTGGTCCGTCAGGTCCCTCACACAGTCGCTCGCCTCCCCACTGCACCATGTCTCCCGCCTTCGAGAGATGCTGCACACCGTCATAGGACGGAACCGCCGCCGCCATCTCGCTCAGGATCTGGCGCACATCCTCGAAGTGGATCAGGTGGCTGCGCGTCGGATATGCGCGCTTCGCAACCTCCATCAGGATCTCCCACTCCGCCCGCGACTCGCCCACCCGCCGACCCGGCACCTCGGGGCTGAAGTAGATCCGCCGCTCGGTCGACGTCTCGGTCCCGCCGCCGCGCTGCTCGTAGCGCGTCTGCGCGGGCAGGAGCAGCACCATCCCGTCGTCAGGCCCCGGCTCCAGGAACATCTGCGGCGTGAGCACGATGTCCTGGTGGATGCGCAGCGGGACGCGCTCCAGCGCCCGACGCACGAAGCGCGGCTCGGGCAGCGTCTCCAGGAAGTTGCCGCCAAGGCTGTAGAGGACGTCGATCTCGCCCCGCGCCGCCGCGTCGATCGTTTCGACCGCCGTCAGCCCGCGCTCGCGGGGTGGCGCGAAGCCCCACAGTCGCTCGAAGCGGGCCATTGCCGCGTCGTCCTCGAGCGGCGCGCCGCCCGGCAGCGCGTTGGGGACCGCCCCCACCTCCGCCGACCCTTGCACGCCCGAATGCCCGCGGATCGGCATGAGTCCGCACTTCGGCCGCCCCACCATGCCCCGCGCCACCGCCAGGTTGACCAGCGCGGTGACGTTGTCCACACCGAAGCGGTGCTGGGTCAGCCCCATGCTCCACACGAAGACCGCCGTCTTCGCCTGCCCGTAGAGTCGCGCGAACTCCAGCATCTCGTCGCGCGTCGTGCCGGATGAGCGCTCGAGCTGCTCCCAGGTCTGCGCCGCCAGCGTTGACTTGAGCTCGTCAAAGCCCGCCGTGTGAGCACGCACGAATGCGTCGTCGACCCGTCCCTGATCGATCAGGTGCTTGAGCACGCCATTCAGGAATCCGATGTCGCCGCCGGTCGAGATCTGGAAGAAGCGGTCGGCCAACTTGGTGCCGAACACCGCGCTCTCGAGGGCCGAGGGCACCCAGTAGCGCTCCAGCCCCGGCTCGCGGTACGGATTGATGACGAGCACCTTCGTGCCGCGCCGGCGCGCCTCGTAGATGTACTTCGTTGTCACCGGCTGGTTGTTCGGGACGTCGCTGCCGACGAAGACCAGCAGGTCGGTGCCGTACCAGTCGTTGTAGGAGCAGGTCGACGCGCCTACGCCCAGCGTCTGCTTCAGCGCGACGGTGCTCGGCGCGTGGCAGATGCGCGACGAGTTGTCGACGTTGTTGGTGCCCAGCAGCCGGGCTACCTTCTGCGCGACGTAGTAGGTCTCGTTCGTGACGCCGCGCGACGTGACGTAGAAGGCGATGCGCCGCGGGTCGCGCTCGCGCGCGGTGCGCAGGCGCGACGCCGCCAGGTCGAGAGCCTGGTCCCACGTCACGCGGCAGAAGCCGCGCTCGCCCTTCAGCCGCACCATGGGGTACGGCAGCCGCCCCAGCGCGCGCAGTTCCCCGGCCGACTTGCGGGCGAGCGCGTCCAAGTCGGCCAGCAGCGTGTGGTCGAGCGCCGGGGCGGTGTTGAGCCGCAGCAGGTTCAGGCGCACGGTGCACAGGTGCGGCCCCTTCATCGTGAAGTCGCGCATCCCGGTGGTGCCCAGCGCGCAACCATCGCACACGCCCTTGGTCAGGATGCGCCACGCGAAGGGCAGCTGGTCGCGGTTGGCCCATGCGACCTTGACCATCTCCAGGTAGTGGTTGGGCTTGACCTGGCCCAGGCCGTTGGGGATCAGCCCCGCCCAATCCTGTGGTCGCCAGCCCAGCAGTCCTCCCACCCGGCGCCGCAGACGATCCGCCCGCGACCCCATGACCACTGCGCCAAAGGGTACAGCGGTTCCCTCACAGAGAAGAACGTGGCCTATCCTTGGCCCGCTACCGGTGATCTCCGCGCCGTCTCACGCCGCCCTCCCTTCGAGTCGCGCGCGGGAGAGCCTGGATCTGCTGACCCAGGCCGCGCACCGCTGGGAGCATCGCCGGCCGGAGGACGACTCGACGGTCGACGCCAGCCTGTGGCTACGCGCCGGTCGCGCCGCGTGGGCCGCGGGCGACGGCGAGGAGGCCGGCCTCTGGTACTCGCGCGCCGCCGAGGAGCTGCTCGACGTCGCGCTCGGCTTCGGCACGCGGACGGGTACGTATGCCTACTACGCCGAGCTGGCGTTGGGATGCGCCGCGCTCTCGCAGCGCCGGGGCACCGTGAACCGCATCGCGGACCTGATTCGGTTCCACCCCGCGCCGCCGCCCAGCCGGCGCGCGCGCGGGCGCTGGGCGAGCGCCGCGGAGCCCGTCGCGGTGGCCCACGAGGCGCTGCGGGCCTGGGCGGCGCGCTTGCTGGGCGAGCAGCGCGACGCCGCCGCCGCGACGCTCGTCGCTACGCGGCTGGCCGGCACGCTGCCGCCGCGCGCGGCGCAGCGCTGGAGTGGCTCTCACTGGTCGCTGTTGACGACGGCGCTTGAGGCGCTGCTGGACGGACGCGCCGACCGGCTCGAGGAGACGCTCGTTTCGCTCGACCGTCTCCTCGCGGCCGAGGCGGCGGTGGCGCCCACCTGCACGGCGGCGGTGAACGAGACGCTCGCCGCGCTGGCGGCGCTGTGGCGCCGCACCTTCCCGCGCAGTTACGCCGCGAGCGGCCCGGGCGCCTTCGCGCTCGCGATCGAGCCCGGCACGGGCACGCTGCTCGCGTCCTCCGGCGCGCAGAGCGCGACGCCTGCCGGGGCCGCCACACTCCCGCCGACGGGCGGTGCGG
>DASTZM010000583.1:0-3526 GCA_035764305.1 Chloroflexota bacterium
TAGCGGCTGTCCATGGTGGCATCGACGACGCCACCGTCGAAATTGTAGGCGCCGCAGAAATAGTCCTCGGTGCCGGTGCCGCAGATGGTGGGGAAGTCGGCGTCGCCGTCCATGTAGAACTTGATCTCCCCCTCCCCCCACCAGCCGGTGTTATTGACGCCCCAGGCGATGTAGGTGCCGACGTAGTGGCCGTGCCCCTTGATGCCCTCGGCGATAGTGTGGACGTCCATGTAGCGCAAGGGGTTGTCGCGGCGCCACTGGGCGTGGAGGTAGGCGGCGTCGGCGGGCACGTCGTCGAGCGCATAGGTGACCTGGTAGTAGAGGATGGCGTGGTCGGCGCCCTGCGGCCAGACGTTCTCGACGGCGATGCGGGCGTGCTTGCGGAAGGGCATGGGCCAGTAGGAGTTCATGCCGCCGGCGGGGTTGACGGCGATGGGGAGCGAGCTGACGTTGGAGCGCTCGCACCAGCCGTTGCAGAAGAAGTCCCCGAGCGGGACTTCGACGGAGGGCTGCGCCTCGCCGTCCCAGTACATGCGGAGGACAAGCCGGCGCCAATGTTGGGGGTGGGTGGTGAGCCAGATGTGCTGGATGCAGCCGGGGCCGTCGATCTCGGCGAGCGTCGCGGTCTCGCCGGGCTGGATATGAATGGAAGGCGAGATCTTCCAGCCCTGGCCGAGGCCGGCGGCGCGCGGCGCGCCGGTCCCCTCGGTGGCCATGCCGGCCTTGCCCTTCTCGCCGGTGAAGTTCTCCGCGGAGATGGAGCGCGTGCGGGCGCGTGAGAGGCGGGCGATACCGCCCAGGCCGAAGCCGGTGGAGAGCAGGTCGGTCATGGTTGGGTCTCTTGGGCGCGTAGTATCACCCGCCATGACCAAGAAGTGGAACGTCCTGTTCATCACGTCCGACGAGCACAACGCCAAGATGCTGGGGTGCGCTGGGCATCCCACGGTCCAGACGCCTCACCTGGACCGGCTGGCGGCGGCGGGCGTGCGGATGACGAAGGCGTACTGCGCGCAGCCGATCTGCGCGCCGACGCGCCAGACGATGATCACGGGCCTGTACTCCTTCGAGCACGGGCAGTACGGCAACGGGTACGTGTTCGACAAGCGGAACACGACGTGGGCGCACCACTTCAAGGCACACGGGTACGTCACGGCGTGCATCGGGAAGATGCACACCAACCACGAGGACTTCGATTACGGCTACGACGTGCGCTTCAGCCAGGGCATGATCCCGAAGGATGTCCGGGCGCGGCGCGAGGCGGGGCTCACGGACGACCCGCACGACAAGGCGCTGTTCGATTCGGTGACGGACAACTGGGGGAAGCCGCCCCGGCTGCGCGGCCAGATCGCGAGCGATGGCGACCTGGAGCGGGACGGCGTGATGACGAACGAGTCGATCGACTTCCTGCGCCGCTACGCGGCGGGCGAGCATGGTGAGGGAGAGTTCTTCCTGCACGCGTCGCTGACGCAGCCTCACTGGCCGTGGGTGCTGCCGCGCGAGTTCTATTACCTGTACGACCCGGCGACGATCGACTACGAGCCGTTCGTCGAGGGAGAGCTGGACCACAACGCGTACGCGCTGAAGCGGCGCAACGGGTTCGGGTGGGGCGCCAACTCCGAGGAGGTGAACCGGCTGGCGCGGGCGCGCTACTACGGCGCGGTGAGCTGGCTGGACCACAACGTGGGGCGGATGCTCGACGCGCTGGACGAGCTGGGGCTGGCGGAGAACACGCTAGTCGTCTACACGACCGACCACGGCGACATGGCGGGTGAGAAGGGTCTGTGGCTGAAGAGCCTGCTGTTCGACTCGGCCGCGCGTCTGCCGCTGCTGATGCGGCAGCCGGGGGTCATCCCGGCGGGGGCGGTGAACGAGACGCTGACCAACCATGCCGATCTGTTCCCGACGCTGGCCGCGCTGGCGGGGGCGGGCGAAGGGCTGCCTGAACGGATCAGCGGGCACGACGTCTCGGGCTGCGTCACGCGCGGTGAGGCGGGGCCGCGCTTCACGTTCGCGTTCGACAACGTCCACCGAGATGGGAGTGGCTGCGGGCAGATCATGGCGCGCTCGGCGCGCTACAAGCTGATCCGCTACGACGTGGAGGACCCGGCGCTGAAGCACGTGCTCTACGACATGGAGGCGGAGCCGGCGGAGACGCGCAACCTGGCGGGCGACCCGGAGCACGCCGCCGTGGTGCGCGAGCACGACGCGGCGATCGACGCCTTCCTGGCGGGGATGCGGAAGCCGCTGTACCCGGTGCGGACGGTGCGAGAGGATCCGGAGCTGGCGGGTGCGGTCAGCGCGTCGAGTGCCGCGGTGGCGGCGGGGGCGGACGACTAGCGCGGACGCTTAGCGCCGACGACCGGCGCGAACGACCGGCGCCGGCGGCTGTCCTCAGCGGAACAGGAGCGCGCCGAGGAGGCCGGCGGCGAGGACGACGACGGCGATGGCCGCCTTGGCGTGCCAGCGGTAGAGCGTGACGAGGGCCGCAACCAGGAGCACGGCGGTGACCGGGCCGTCGACGAGGCCGACCAGCAGGACGACGACGGTGGCGGCGATGATGCCGACGACGCCGGCGGTGACGCCGTCCAGGAAGGAGCGGACGCGCGCATCCTCGACGATGCGCTCGAAGAAATCGTGCCCCACCAGCGTGAAGAGGAAGGCGGGCAGGAAGATGCCGAGCGTCATGGCGAGGCCGCCGAGCAGTCCGCCGCCGACGTAGCCGACGAAGGTGCCGAAGATGATGAGCGGCGCGGGGAGGATGCCGGAGAGCGCGAGGCCGTCCAGGAACTGCGGGTCGGTCAGCCAGGGCGCGGTCCAGGGGTTGTCGACGACGGCGTCGCGCCGGATGAACGGGATGGCGGTGTAGGCGCCGCCGAAGGTCAGGAGCCCGGCGCGCAGACCCGAGAGGAGGAGGACGGGGAGTGGGACGTTGGGGGTCGTCAGCGCGCCAGACGCGGGGGAGCGGGCGGCGTCCCCGGCAGTGCCGAGCGCGCCGCCGGCCGGCGCGCCGACACCGGCGACGAGGGGGCCGGTGGGGTCGCCGGTGAACAGGCCGCGCGTGGCCCACACGCCGAGCGCGACGAGCAGGAGCACGCCGATGATGCTGGCGGGCAGACGCGTGCCGCGCCGCGCGACGGCGTGGAGCGCGCCGGCGACGACGCCGGTGACCCAGAACGGGACGCCGAGCAGCTGGGCGAGGAACGCGCCGATGGCGAGCACCCACTTGATGCGGTCCTTGAGCACGCCGCGGCCGATGGTGTGGACCGCGCGGATCAGGAGTGCGCCGACGGCGGCCTGGAAGCCTTTGAAGGCGCCGGCGAAGAGCGCGACGATCCCGACCGTGGCGTACAGCCACGAGAGCAGGAGCATCAAGATCACCCCGGGCAGGATGAAGCCCAGTCCGGCCAGGACGGCGCCGAGCCGGCCGCGGGAGAGGTAGCCGAAGTAGACACACAGCTCGGTGGCTTCCGGGCCGGGAAGGACCTGGTAGACGGCGAGGGCGCGGTTGAAGCGCTGGGTGGAGACC